>NZ_SZWJ01000143.1:0-5787 GCF_012184455.1 Caulobacter sp. SSI4214
GTTCCAGGGGAGCCAGGGCCAGCGGCGCGGGGGCTTCTTTCTTCTTGACGAACATGGGCGGCGACCTTGTCTCGAATTGGCTCTTGGACGGCCGACGCAGCAAGATCGAGGCCGTTCCGGGTTACTGGGCGTCCTCGACGCGGGTGCTCGGGCGGTCGTCGCCGTCCGACAATTCCTGACGCCAGACCGCGTTCTTGTCCTCGTAGGTGATGCCGACGTCCTCGCCGGGCAGGGTCTGCTCGCCGGCCGCGCGCTTGGCGGCGGCCAGCGCCGCGTCGTGGCTCGGGAAGGTCTCGGAGAAGGTCTCGCCCACCTTGTAGGCCCAGCCGCCGTCGTGCTCGACGAGGGTGTAGGTGACTTGGGTCATGATGCGTCTCCGATGGCTGAAGCAGGTCGAACGGACCGCCACCATGGGCGGTTCCGACGGCGCTGTCTTGTCGGAAAGGGCGTGGTGATGTGCGCAAAAAGGGAGTTGCGTCGAGGAAATCAACCAATAGTATTGTGATTGGGTATCGGCTAGTGGAGATTGCCCTTGTTTGATCCTCATAACGTTATGCGTTATAAATGATCGTGAGCTTTGCTGACCGCGAGACCGAACGCGTTTGGGAAGGTGGTCGTTCGCGGCGGCTGCCGGGAGATATTCAGGCGACGGCCATGCGCCGCCTTCGTTCATTGGACGCTGCTGAGCATCTCGACGATTTGCGCTTGCCGCCGGGCAATAGGCTGGAGGCGTTATTAGGCGATCGGCTCGGTCAGCATTCGATGAGGATCAATCAACAGTGGAGGCTATGCTTCCGTTGGAGTGGTGGACATGCCTACGACGTCGAAATCTGCGACTACCATTGAGATCGATCCGTCGGATTGGCTGCCCAACCCCACGCCCGGCGACATCCTCTTGGAAGACTTCCTAAAGCCGATCGGCATGAGCCAGAACGCCCTGGCGCGCGCGATCGGCGTGCCGCCCAGGCGGATCAATGAGATCGTGCTCGGTAAGCGGGCGGTTACCGCCGACACCGACCTTCGCCTGACGCGCTATTGGGGAATGTCAGAGGGCTTTTTCCTCCGCTTGCAGAACAGCTACGACCTGATGGAGCAGCGCCGAAAGATGGGCGCGGAGCTGGAGAAGATCACGCCTAGGGCGGCTTGAGACGGGCCAAGATGCGTTCGAGACATTTCAAATGAACCGACCTCCCCGGCGAACGCCGGGGCCCAGATTCATCCTAGTGCGGCTGGGGATGATGCGACATCGGTCGGGACCGAAAGCCTGGGCGCCAGTGTGTTCGATCTGGATCCCGGCGTTCGCCGGGAAGGTCGGGTTTCTGGAGAGATGTTAGAGGCTGCTTGCGGCCCTGGGCGGACGTCTAATTGCGTCGAAAGCGATCTAATAGTCTTTAAAAGCTGTCTCTTGATCGCCTAGTTTCCGTATGAAATATTGACAGGCAGAAGCTCAAGACTAGGCGGACCGGATGCCCAAGAACCTAAAAGCCCGTTTCCTGCCGATTGTCGTTCTTACTGCCGTCATGCCGGCTATTTTAATGCCGGTTATGGTAAGCAGTCATGTGCCAAGCGGCCTAATCGGCGCCACGATGGGCTTCTCAATAGGCCTTGCACTTGTCGGCCTTGTTTGGATGTTAAAGCAAAAACGCCGCTGCTGACACAAGGTCATCCGTCTACGCCCAAAGCAAGACGTAGCAAAAATAGGTGTGTACGTTCGGTTTCCTCAACTTCCCCGTTGGGATTGATAGTATCCTTCCGACCCTAGTCGACCTGACGCAATAAACACCGTCATTCCCGCCCTTGTGGCGGGAACCTCTCTGTCCGCCGCAAGTGCGGCAGTGGCGGACTGCCAAGCAGTCCGCTTGCATCTCACGTGCAAGTTAAATCAGGGGTTCCCGCCACAAGGGCGGGAATGACGGGAGTTATTGAGACTCGATTGAGGGGCCCGCTCCCCACCCTTCACGCACCCCAAGGACGTCCGCTCTCCGGATGCACACCCCGCGGCGAAAACGTTCGCAATCCCGGCCGTAGCCTCGCCCCGCGCCTGGACCCATGTCCCGACAACACCCACCCGGCCCCGCCCAAAGCAAAACACCCGCCTCCTGGGAGACGGGTGTTTCGAACCATCAGCTCAGCGGGCTCGGCGATGACGCCGCCGCGCCCTACGCCACCTTCACCCGCGCCGCGCTTTCCGGCAGGTCCGTTCCGAACGCGCGCTGGAAGAACTCGGCCACCGTGGGGCGCTCCAGTTCGTCGCACTTGTTCAGGAAGGTCAGGCGGAAGGCCAGGGCCACGTCGTGGTCGAAGATCTCGGCGTTCTGGGCCCAGGTGATCACCGTGCGCGGGCTCATGACGGTCGAGATGTCGCCGTTCATAAAGGCGTTGCGGGTCATGTCGGCGACGCGGACCATGGCGGCCAGGGTGCGCTTGCCCTCGGCGGTGTCGTAGGACGGGTTCTTGGCCAGCACGATCGCCGCCTCGACGTCGTGCTCGAGGTAGTTCAGCGTCGTGACGATCGACCAGCGGTCCATCTGGCCTTGGTTGATCTGCTGGGTGCCGTGATAGAGGCCCGTCGTGTCGCCCAGACCGATCGTGTTGGTCGTGGCGAACAGGCGGAAGTACGGATTGGCGCGGATGACGCGGTTCTGGTCCAGCAGGGTCAGCTTGCCGCCGGCTTCCAGCACGCGCTGGATCACGAACATCACGTCCGGACGCCCGGCGTCGTATTCGTCGAACACCAGGGCGATCGGGCGCTGCAGCGACCACGGCAGAATGCCTTCGCGGAATTCGGTGACCTGCTTGCCGTCCTTCAGGACGATGGCGTCCTTGCCGACCAGGTCGATGCGCGAGACGTGGCTGTCGAGGTTGACGCGAACCAGCGGCCAGTTCAGGCGCGCGGCCACCTGCTCGATGTGGGTCGACTTGCCGGTGCCGTGATAGCCCTGGACCATCACGCGGCGGTCCTTGGCGAAGCCGGCGCAGATGGCCTTGGTCGTCTGCGGATCGAAGCGGTAGGCGCTGTCGATTTCCGGCACGTGCGGGTCGCGATGGCTGAAGGCCGGGACCTTCATGTCGCTGTCGACGCCGAACGCATCGCGCAGCGTCACCCACTTGTCGGGGACCAGGGTGATCAGCGGATCTTGGGCGGAGCTGGTTTCGGCGAACTCGGGCATGGCTACCCGATATAGCCTTGACGCGGGGGTAGGGAAGAGGGCGCCGCGCGGCGACGCCCTTTCCGAGGCCACTTTTTTAGCGGTCGGCCAGAATGACCGAGGCGATCACGCCCGTGGCGACGGCGGCCAGGACGTATTGGTCATTGACGCGATGCCAGCGATAGCCGCGGGGCGGCGGGCGCAGATGATGGGCGCGCCAGTCGCTCACATAATAGGCGTTGCCGCGCCAGCGCGGATCCAGGCGCTCGCCCCGGTTCCAGCGACGATGGTCGTGGCGCCAGTCATCCCGTCGATCGTCGCGGCGCGCCTGGTCGAAACGGCCTTGCTGATAGGCGCGGTCTCGGCCGTCATAGCGTCCGTCATGACGATAGTCCTGGGCCGAGGCGGCGCTGGCGGCGCCGCCCAGCATCAGCAGGGCGACGGAAGTGGTCAGTATGCGTTTCATGTCGGGTCTCCTTTCGAGAGGTCGCGAGCCTAGGCGGCTCGACATGGTCCCGACTTGAACGGCTAGCCTCGGCTTAAGTTCATGTTTCGAATAGGAAATCATATTTCAGGTTGTGGTCTGGAGCCGTCATCGTCTTGATCCGTATCGACTTTCGGGAGCTGCTCGGCGCCGCGCGGCGCGAGTTGGGCGTCACCTCCGCCCTGCTGGTCATGGCGCTGGGCGCGACCAGTTTTCTGGCCATCGCCGAGGATGTCTCCGAAGGCGGGACCCACCGTTTCGACCGCTCTGTCCTCTCGGCCTTGCGAGTCGATGGCCAGCCCCATCAGCTGGTCGGACCGCCCTGGCTGCACGTGGCGGCGGTCGACATCACCGCCCTGGGCTCGATCACGGTGCTGAGCCTGGTGATCCTGCTGGCCTTCGCGCTGCTGGCCTCGCTGCGGCGCTGGGCGGAGGCGCTTCTGCTCGCGGTCGGGGCCGGCGGAGGGCTGCTGATCAGCCAGGGCCTGAAGCGGCTGTTCGAGCGCGAGCGGCCCGACCTGGCCTATCGCGCGGTCGAGGCGGTCAACGCCAGCTTTCCGTCGGGCCACGCGATGCTGTCGGCCGTGGTGTTCCTGACCCTGGGCGTGCTGGCCGCCCGCTACGCCGACCGGCGGCGGGTCAAGGTGCTGGCCGTGGTCTCCGCCGTCCTGGTCAGCCTGCTGGTCGGCCTGAGCCGGGTCTATCTGGGCGTCCACTGGGCCAGCGACGTGCTGGCCGGCTGGAGCGCCGGCGCGGCCTGGGCCATGGCCTGCTGGCTGGCGGCCTATGTCGTTCAGCGTCGTTTCAGGCCGCCTTCGGCTTCGGACGCCACCTGAGCTCCAGCGTGGTCCAGACCGCGCCGGCGAAGTCGCCCAATCCCACCGCCAGCCAGGCCTTGGGCAGCCAGTCGGCCAGGACGAAGGCCCCGATGATCACCAGCGACAGCACCCGCAGCACCACGGACGCGCGCATATAGGTCCGCTGGCCGGTCCAGCCGGCGACGTGATAGCCCATCCCATAGGCCAGCAGCACCAGCCCCGTGAACCGGACCCACGGCAGGCTGGCGGCCTCGACTGGCGATTTCAGCAGATGCAACACCGGGTGCGGCGCGATCGCCAGCGCCAGGCCGGCCGTCGACACCAGGACGCCCCAGGTCCAGATGCTCCAGGGCTTGCCGAACGGCACCGGTGTCACCGGCGTCGGCGCCTCGGTCGGCGCGCGCCACTCCGGATCGCTGTCGGTCATCGAAAAGGGCCCCTGCTCGCCGCGCGCCGGCGCGCGACAATGCCCATTCGTCGGTTGCGTCGCAAGGCGTCGAAGCGGCCGCTAGAGCGTGAGGCTGAAAGTGGGAACCGGTTTCAGCTTATCTCACGCTCTAAGCATTTGATTTAGAGCCTTTTTTGCGCCTGAAATCGATTCCGATTTCAGGCTAAAGGCTCTAGAGGATCCGGGGATCGCTCAGCAGGCGGCGGGCGGCCTGGAAGGCGGCGTCGACCAGGCTAGCGTCCACGCAGCGCGCGTCGTCGCCGGCCGCGTGGTGGAAGCGATGCGCGCCGAAGACGCCCGCCACGCGCGTATAGCCGGCGGCCGCGATGTGGGTCAGCTCTCCGGCCGCGCCGGCGCCCAGCGGGTAGGGGGCCTCGAGACCCGCCAGACCCTTGAACGCCGCGCGGCAGGGCGCGACGAGGTCGGGGCTGGCCAGGAGGAAGCGCTGGGGATCGGCGCTGGGCAACGGCGCCAGTCGGCCGCCCAATTCGTGCCAGTCGCGCGCGGCCAGGTTGGCGCCGAGGTGGAGCCAGAAGCGGGTCTGGTCCGGCGGCGGCGCGGCCTTGTCCAGCAGGTGCTCGGCGCCGAGGTTTTCATACTCGTGGCCGCTGTTGCAGACGAAGGCCAGATCGACGGGCAGGTTGGCGCGACTGGCCCAGTCGGCCAGCATCATCCACGCCGCCACCCCCGGCCCCCGCTCGCCCGCGCAGCCAAACCAGCCCGAGCGCGGGGTCGACACCACCAGCCAGCGGCCTCTGCCGCCGTCCTTTCGCCCGATCAGGTTGAAAGTTTCCCGACGACCGCCCTGGCCGGTGATCCGCAGCACGCCCCCCGCGCCCGAACGGGCCGCCTTGATCAGGGCCGGCGCGTCCTTCGGCGCCTTGGCCG
>NZ_SZWJ01000144.1:0-5746 GCF_012184455.1 Caulobacter sp. SSI4214
AGACGCGGATCAGGCGGATGCCGGCGGCGCTGATGTCGCCCGCCTCCATCGTCAGGCCCGCGCTAGCCTCGTGGCCTTCGCCTTCCTCGTGGCTCTCGGCGGTGGCGGCGGGCTTGGCGGCCATCTGGCGGCCGACCAGCAGGCCGGCGCCGCCGGCGACCAGGGCGCTGACGGCCACGGCGGAGATCAGGGTGTTGCGGGTTTGGGAAGAGATCATGGTCTGGTGCTCCTAGCGGGCGGCGCGTTCGAGCGCGGCCTGCGCCTGGACGCGGGCGAGCCGCGCCTCGATGAGATCGTTCTGGGCGTCGGACAGGGCGTTCTGTGCGTCCAGGACGTCGAGCAGGCCAAACTTGCCCGCCTCGAAGCCCTGCCGCGCCAAGTCGAGCGCCTGGCTCGCCTGCGGCACCGTCCGGGTCTCCAGCACGGCCTGACGGCGCGTGGCGGCGGCCAGGGCGGCCTGGCCATCGGCGATGACCCGCACGCTGGCCAGCAAGGCGGCCTGCTGCCTCGCCTCGGCGGCGACGGCGTCGGAACGCGCCGCGGCGATGCTGGGCTCACCTCAAGGTTTGTTCGCTAGAGTGCGCCAAGCCGCTGGATGCGCGCATGCTGATCGCGGAGATCAATCGCACCCTGTCCTTCGAGGGAGATATCGAAAATGCCGCCTAACGCGCGCACGAAGCGAATCTTCATCGCGGAAGACGACCGCAACCTGCTGGAACTTCTGACCACGCGGCTGGGCCTGGCCGGCTACGAGACCAGTTTCGGTCGCGATGGATGGGAGGCCCTGGAGGGCATCCACAGCACCCGGCCCGCCGCCATTGTGCTGGACGTCAACATGCCCCGGCTGGACGGCTTTGGCGTGCTACGCCATCTCAGGAAGAGCCCGGCCGTGGCCAACATCCCAGTGATGATGCTTACGGCCCGCAATGCACCAAACGACATTCGCGAAGCCCTCGCTCTAGGTGCAAAAGACTATCTCGCCAAGCCGTTCAACGACGCGATGTTGTTGGCGCGGGTAGCTCGCCTGCTGCGCCCTAGGCCGACGGCGCCTCCAGTAGTTTCAAACGAGGTGCTGCTCTAGCGGCCTTCATACATGTCCAGCGGAAAGGCTCAATCTAGCTGCGATTCCGCTCAGCGCAGCCTTGTCGGTATGGAATCCAACGTCGTCTTTCCGGATCGACGCCAGAGTCCGCTAGTGGCGCAGCCTTGCCTTCAACGGACGCGGCCTAGCCTAGGATGTCGTACTATCCGCCGCCCGGGGGAGGGGGTTGAGAAAACATAAGTCATTGAAAACATTGAATATTTAACGTATAATGAACATTATCGGAAATTTAATCGGAAATTTAATCGGGAAGTGTCGGTGTTCGCATTCGATGCGAGTCGCATCTTTAGATAACGGTTTGGTTCGAATTCATTGCGACTAACCCCTGTGCTCTGCCGGCGGCGACGGTGCGGCTGATCGTGGCTTCGCTGACCTTGTAGAGTCTGGCCATCTCGGCGGCGGACCTGCGGCCCGACAGCACGTTCTCGACGACGTCAATCCGCTGTCCGAGCGTGAGCTTCGCGCGGCGGCCGCCGATGCGTCCGGCCGCGCGAGCCTCCGCCAGGCCGGCGCTGGTGCGCTCGCGGATCATGGCGCGCTCGAACTCGGCGAAACTGCCGACCATCTGCATCATCATCCGGCCGGCGGGCGTCGTGGTGTCGATGCTTTCGGTTAGCGACCGGAAGCCGGCGCCGACAACCTCCAGCTTTTCCAGGATGTGCAGCAGGTCCTTCAGCGAGCGCGACAGCCGATCGAGCTTCCACACCACGACAATGTCGTCGGACCGCAGTTGGTCCAACATCCGGTGTAGCTGAGGCCGATCCCAGCGCCCGCCGCTCGCCGCCTCCTCGAACAATCGATCGCAGCCCGCGTCTTTCAGCGCCCGTCTCTGGGCGGCCGTGGACTGGTCGTCGCCCTTGGAGACCCGGGCGTACCCGATCAGCATGTCCAGCCCTTTCACAAACGCTCGTTTTTGCAAGGTCCGACCGCGCCCATATGGACAGAGACGATCCGCCTTTCACAAACCTCTTTCATAATAGTTCCGAAAGGCAAGGGGTTTGTGCAAGCCACCCCCGGCCTCGTCCGCCAGCGCTGCGGCCGCTGGTAGAGCGATCGCCTCCGGCAGGTGTTGCAGGGCCATCTCGAGGCGGCGTCGGCCCTCGCGGCCGACATGATCGACGAGCGTCCGAAAGGGGCCCAGGTGATCCGCCGCCGTGCGCCAGGACAGAACCTCGGCGATCTCCCCTTCGAGCTGCGCCGGTTGGCTCAGCAGCGCGGCCAGCGCCGAGAGAACATTGCGGCGAGACCGCGCGCTTTGGCCCTGCAGGGCGCCCAGCCCCTGGACCGGGTCAGAGGCCTGCAGGCTGAGGATGAACGGTCCGCCGATGCGTTCGGGCTCGAACAGCCACGCGAAGGGCGTCTGCCCCGACTCTTTATAGAGCACCAGGTCGATCAGGATCTCGCTCGCCCGCAACAGGCTCCGAGCCGACCGGACCCGCCAGCCGGGCCCGATGGCCAGGCCAGCCAAGGCGCGCGCCAGGGCCGATTCCAGGGCGAGCGTGCGCTGGCCCAGCACGCGCGCGGTCCGCGCAACGCCGAGCGCCGCTCCGCCCTGTCGGGCCAACTGTAACAGGACGCCCGCCGATACGAACGCCAGGCCGTCGAGGTCCACGAGGGCGCAGCGATGGATCGGACAGCTCACCTGGAACACCATCTGGCTCTGCGCCGGCCACCAATGGTCACACCCCCGTGCGGCCGCCTCGCGGCAACAGACTGGACAGGCGCCGCCGCGACGACCTTGCGCATCGAGCGCCGCCATCCAGGACAACCGGCGCGCCTGCGGGATGCACAAATCAGCGATCGCCGCTGGCGCCATGCCGCCGACCTCGGCCAGCGTCTCGAGCGTGCCTGGCGAGGGGTGCAGATCGTCGATCGGGCCTATCCCCAGCCAGGCCCAGAAGGTTGGGAGATCGACGTAGTTGTGCGCCGCGACCCGGGCCGTCCACGACGACAGTCCCTCCCCCGTGGTCGGGCGCGGCGCATAGGGCAGTCTCACCCTGCCGCGGCCCGGACGCGAGCGCCCCGGCGCATTGCCATCGCCGTCCGCACATGGCGGACCACCTCCTCGGCGTGCAGGCTCTCAACTGTGATCCGTTCGCGGCCGCTGTCGATGGCCTCGACGGCAGCGGCGTTCAGCAGACGGAAGGTCTTGCCGGGACTGCCGCCGCTGATCTCATGGACGGCGCCGACGAAGGCGTCATCGACCTGGCTCTTCATGCGGAGCGGGAAATGACCGACCACGGCCGCCACGATCGCGGCGTAGGTCTCGTCCTTGGCCAGGCGCGAGAGCCGGAAGGGCTGGGCGCGGCCTTCGATCTGCGGGTCGGAGGTCAGGGCGTTCAGGGCCTCCAAAGTTCCGAAATAGGCCATCGAGAGCGAAAGCGTGTTGGACAGCCGGCGCAGGGCGGCCAGCGTCTTGCGCTGGGCGGCGCCCGTACCGATCATCAGGTTGTTGGTTTCATCGATGACCAGCAGCCGGGTGCGCAGGCGTTCCAGCTGACCATGGACGGCCCGCTCGGCCTCCATCGCCCGCCGGGTGGGGGTCGGCGCGCCAACCGCGTCCAGAATGATGCCGTAGAGCCGTAGCTCGTCGGCTTCGGGCGGAGCCTCGATCGCCACAACCTCCATCTGCGATCGACCGGTCTCCGCATCGAACGTCGGCGCGCGACCGCGCATGAATTTCCTCAGGATCGTCGTCTTGCCCATGTCGGGGTCGCCAACGATGAGCAGCGAAGGCATCCGTGTCCGCTGGGCGCCACGGAGCAGCTCCTCGAGGCGCTGCAAGGCCGTCTGGCCTTGTGGATATGCGACCCAGCGATCGGAGAGCACCAGATCGATGCGCGCCGCGGCCGTCAGGCCCGAGGTCTCGGTTATCGCGCTCACCAAGGTTCGATCTCCACGGCAAACGCTGGTGCCGGGCTTGTCGGAGCGGCCGCATCGGGCGGCTCCGCCGAAGCATCGCCCTCCGCGATCGGAGCCTGCTTCACCTCCGCCCGATGGCGCTCGCGCCTTACGGACTCGCGGCGCATCCGGCGGCTCTCGCTCGCTGCCGTGGCCACCAGGGCATGGTTGGCTTCACGAGCCGCAAAGAGGGCCGCCTCGTCGACCTGGGCTCGCCCTTCGGCGCGGAGCCGGCGTCGCGCCGCGAGCAGCTCCCACAGGCTCATGGGCGGGCGGGCGAGATTGCGATAGCGAAGCGCGCGGACCCCTTGCGGCGTCTCCATGAGCAGGCGCGACAGATCCCGCGGATCATAGGCGAGTTCGACGCGGCGCTGGCCGCTGTCGAACAGCGGCCCCAGGAAGGGCTCGTAATAGCGAACATGGTGGAAGCTTATCCCCTGGCGGGTGATTGTGCGCGAGATGCGCGGCAGGAAGGCGATCAACAGGCCTTCGGGGTCGAGGGGTTGTCGCGGCGTGACGGCCTGTTCGGCGCATAGGCGTCGCCAGGTCTCCAACGGCGGTGCCGAGAGGCTCGTGTGGATCCGGCGATTGTAGTCGCCGGCGACGAAGCGCCAGAGCCAGACCTCAAACTCGTCTATCGTCATGACCGCGGCCGCATCGCTGTCGTAGTCGCCGCGGGCGGCCACGTTGGAGAAAGTGGCGCCTGGCAGCAGGTGCATCTCGCTCATCACCGAGCCGATCAGGCGCTCAATGTGGCCGCCATAACGGGGGGCGCCGACGGGCCGACGCTCCGTCTCGATGCCCAGATTGCTGCACGCCCGGGCAAACGATCGGCTGCGAAAGTCGGAGCCGTTGTCGGAATGAACCAACTCGGGCAGGCCGAAGGCCGGCCACTCGGCGGATATCCCACGCTCCGCCAGGGCCTCGTCCTTGGCCAAGATTGCATGCTGCAGCGCCATGCCGACCGAAACGACAGACGGCGGATCCAACGAGATATAGAGCCCGGTGATCACCCTGGATGCCACGTCGATGACCAGGGTCACCCAGGGCCGGCCGATCGGCGCGCGCGAGTCCGCATCCACGAGGATGACGTCGGCCGGGGAATGATCGATCTGCCAGATCGCGTTCGGCCGCGTCACCGTCAGGCTTCCCGGCCGCATCGTCGCCGCCTCAGCCGCACCCGGCCCCTTGCGGCGGCGGGCCATCTCCCGCTCGCCGATCCGTTGCAGCCGGCGGCTGATCACCGACCGCGAGGGCGGTTTCAGGGTCTGCGAGGTGCAGCGCCGGGCGATCTCGCGCCCCAGCTGCGCCTTGGTGATCGACTGCCGGTCGAGGAACAGTTGTTCGATGGCCGTGTCGATTATCTCGATCACGCGCGCCGGCAGCCGCGGCCGCCCGGGTTTCCATCCCCCTACCCCGGTCACGACCGCCTGCGCGGTCTCTCCGACCGCGTAGCGGGCCAGCAGCCGATAGACCGTTGCCGTGTGGACGTTCAGTCGCCGCGCTGCGGCCTCGACCTCGGCGCGTGTACGGTGAGGATTGTCCAACAGCGGGCGCAGCACGCGCTGGCGCGCAACGGCCAACTCCCAGCGCTGTTCCTCACCCTGCGGCTGGTGGCTGGCTCTGCTCTCGGCCATCGGCGTGCGCTCCTGTTCGAGCCGCTCCCGCCCAAAACTCACCTGATTCGATGTCACGTCCGCAACGGTGCAGCATTCGCATCGAACGCGCAGTTTTCAGAACAGA
>NZ_SZWJ01000145.1:0-5725 GCF_012184455.1 Caulobacter sp. SSI4214
TCTAGCTCTAATCCCTTCCAACGGCCGTGGCGGCCTCCCTCGCGCCACGGCCCGGAAGGGCGCGCGCTCTCGCCCCGACGCGCGCCCTTCCGCCCCCTCCTCAGGGGGGCGGGATTTCGAGGGCTTCTTGAACCAGAGCGCGGGCCGTGCTGCTGTCGGGGGGCGTTCTTTCGTCCACCGGATCCCTTCGTCATGGCCCGCCGTCTTGCCCTAATCACCGGCGCCTCCGCCGGCATCGGGGCCGCTTCCGCCCGCATCTACGCCAGCCACGGCTATGACGTGGCCCTGACCGCGCGGCGCGCCGACCGCCTCGAGGGCCTGGCCGCCGAGATCAAGCTGCGCTCGGGCGTGGAAGCCTACGCCCTTCCCGCCGACCTGGCCGATCCGGCGGGCGTCGACGCGGTCCTGGCGGGGATCGCCGAGCAGGGCCGGGTGGTGGACGCCCTGGTCAACAACGCCGGCTACGGCCTGCCGGGGACCTTCGCGACGACCAGTTGGGCCGACCAGGCGACGTTCTTGCAGGTGATGCTGACCAGCGTCTGCGAGATGACCCACAAGGTCCTGCCGGGCATGGTCGAGCGGCGCTTCGGCCGTATCGTCAATGTGGCGTCCCTGGCGGGGCTTGTCCCCGGCGCGGCCGGGCACACCCTTTACGCGGCGACCAAGGGCTTCCTGGTCAAGTTCTCCCAGAGCCTGCATCTGGAGAACCTCGCGACGGGCGTCCATGTCAGCGCCCTGTGCCCGGGCTTCACCTATTCGGAATTCCACGACGTCGACGGCACGCGCGACCAGGTCAGCCAGGGCGTGCCCGAATGGATGTGGCTGGGCGCCGACGAAGTGGCCGCCGCCGGCTTTGAGGCCGCCGAGGCCAACCGCCCGATCTGCGTGCCCGGCGCGCCCAACAAGGCGCTCGCGGCCATCGCCAAGGTCGTGCCCGACGACTGGGCCCTGGCCCTGATGGCCAGCCAGGGAAGCCGGTTCCGCAAGGTGTGACATCCGGCTCTGGACGGCGCCTTTTGGAAAACCGTGCCGGACCTGCTATATGTCCGCCTCGACCCCGAAGATCCGGACACCCCCTTGAGCGTCACCCTCGACCTGTCGCGCGTCTCGTCCGACGCCGCGCCCGCAACCCCCGTCACCAAGCCGTTGATCAACCTGTCGGGCCTGACGCGCCCGCAACTGGTCGCGGCCCTGGTCGAGAGCGGCGTGGTCGAGCACGGCAAGGCTAAGATGCGGGCCACCCAGATCTTCCGCTGGATGCATCATCGCGGCGTCACCGACTTCGCCGACATGAGCGATGTCGCCAAGGAAACCCGCGCGCGCCTCGCTGAGGCCTTCACCATCGCCCGGCCGGAGGTTGTCGAGCGTCAGGTGTCGAAGGACGGCACCCGCAAGTGGCTGATCCGCATGGCGCCGGGCATCGAGGTCGAGAGCGTGTTCATCCCGGGCGTCGGCCGGGCCGGCGCCTTGTGCGTCTCCAGCCAGGTGGGCTGCACCCTGAACTGCAGCTTCTGCCATACCGGCACCCAGCCGCTGGTCCGCAACCTGACCACGGCCGAGATCGTCGCCCAGGTGCAGGTCGCCAAGGACGACCTCGGCGAATGGCCGTCCGACAAGGAGGACCGCCAGCTCTCGAACATCGTGTTCATGGGCATGGGCGAGCCGCTCTACAACCTGGGCCAGGTCGCCGACGCCATCGAGATCATCAGCGACAACGAAGGCATCGCCATCTCGCGTCGCCGGATCACGGTCTCGACCTCGGGCGTGGTCCCCATGCTGGAAAAGCTGGGCTCGACCACCCAGGCCATGCTGGCGATCAGCCTGCACGCCACCAACGACGCCCTCCGCGACGTCTTGGTGCCGCTGAACAAGAAGTACCCGATCGCCGAACTGATGGCCGGCATCCGCGCCTATCCGGGCCTGTCGAACGCCCGCCGCGTGACGTTCGAGTACGTGATGCTGAAGGGCGTCAACGACAGCCCCGACGAGGCCCGCGCCCTGGTCAAGCTGATCAAGGGCATCCCCGCCAAGATCAATCTGATCCCGTTCAACCCCTGGCCGGGCAGCGACTACCAGTGCTCGGACTGGGCGACGATCGAGGCCTTCGCCGCGATCCTCAACAAGGCCGGCTACTCCTCGCCGATCCGCACCCCGCGCGGCCGCGACATCCTCGCCGCCTGCGGCCAGCTGAAGAGCGAGAGCGAGAAGGTCCGCGCCTCGGCCCTGCGCAAGCTGTCGCTGGCCGCGATGGCGGGCGTTCTGTCCGAGGATGACGACGAGGCGGCTTAGGCTGCCCGTAAGCGGCGTTTCCCGTGGCGCGAGCGCCCCCTACGCAAAGCTCGCCGACCCGTGCTACTCAGTGGGCCGCACGTTCTCCGGGGTCATCCGCGTCCATGCCGTCCCAGCTCCAGTCGCCCGAGATTCAGGCGTTCGCCACCGGCTTTCCGATCACCTTGCTGCACGCGGGCGTGACCCTGACGATGCTGGTGCTGGGCGCGGTGGTCTACGCCCTGCTCACCCCGCACAAGGAGATCACCCTGATCCGCGAGGGCAATTCGGCAGCGGCCCTGTCGCTGGGCGGCGTGTTCGTGGGCCTGGCGATCCCGCTGGCCGTGTCTCTGAAGGCCTCGACCTCCGTTGTGGAGATCATCATCTGGGGCGTGGCCACCATTGCCGTTCAGCTGCTGGTCTTCCGGGTCACCGACATGATCCTCAAAGGCCTTCCCGAGCGCATCCACGAGGGCGAGGTCGCCGCCGCCGCTCTGCTGGTGGGGGCCAAGCTGGGCGTGGCCCTGATCCTGGCCGCCGCCGTGGCGGGCTGATCGCGTCGCGTCCGGGGCGTTCGTCGTGCATTTTCCCAAGCTCCCCGACTGGCTGGTCTACGCCGCGGCGGTCAGCGCCCTGCTGATCGTCGCCATCGGTCGGCAGGAGCGCTCGGACGCCCCGCCGCCGCCGCCGCCGGTGCCGGGCGAGGAGGGCGTGCCGCTGGGACCGTCCTCGCCGTTCGACCCGTCGATCGTGGTCCAGGTGCCCGACAAGCCGGAGCCCGGCTCGGGCACGGCCTTCTCGGTCGGCGATGACGGCTCCTGGCTGACCGCCCGCCACGTGGTCGACGGCTGCAAGAAGGCCGCGATCGTCGTCGCCGACGGACGGGGCGTGGCGGCCAAGGTCCATATCGATCCAACGGCCGACGCGGCGATCTTGACCACCGAGGGCGGGGCGCCGGCGGTGCCGCTGGGGCTGGACACGCCGCTGCGCCGGGGCGCGCGCGCCTATCACCCCGGCTTTCCGCAGGGCCATCCGGGCGAGGCCGCCTCGCGCCTGCTGGGTCGCGAGAACCTGGTCGTCCATGGTCGCGGCGCGCGCACCGAGCCGGTGCTGGTCTGGGCCGAGGTCGGACGCACCGATACGCTCAAGGGCACGCTGTCGGGCCTGTCGGGCGCGCCGGCCCTGGACGCCGCCGGCCGCGTGATCGGCGTCACCGTCGCCGAGGCCCCGCGCCGGGGCCGCATCTACACGACGGCGCCCGAGAGCCTGAAGGTTCTGCTCGGTCCCGGTCGGCGCCCCTCGCCAGCCGATCCCAACGCCGAGCCGATCACGACCGACAACTACGGCCGCGTCGCCGACGGCCTGCGCCGCGACCTGCGGGTGGCCCAGGTGGTGTGCCTGGCGGTCTAGGCCGGCGTCGCCGCTTCGGGCTTGGCGGGCGGACGCACCAGGAAGAAGCAAAGGATCACGGCCGGAATGCCGATCGCCGCCGCGCCCAGATAGAAAAGAGCGTAGGCATGCATCAGGTCGCGGCCGCTCTGCAGCGCCTCGACCGCCGCGCCCGAGAAACCCTTCAGGAACTTGCCGGTCCAGGCCAGCGCCGAGGTCATCACCGCGTACTGCGTGGCCGTGTAGCCCAGACTGGTCAGGCTGGACATGTAGGTGACCAGCGCCACGCCCGAAAAGCCGATGGCGAAGTTGTCCAGGATCATCACGGTGATGAAGCTGGGGATCGTGACGCCCCACAAGGCCAGCCCGGCGAACAGGGCGATGCCGATCGGCTGCAGCACCGCGCCGGCGATCAGGGTCTTGAAGTAGCCGAAGCGCAGGGCGCAGAAGCCGCCGACGGCGATCCCCGAGAAGGTCCCGGTCAAGGCGATGGTGCGCACCCAGCCCACCGTGCTCTTGGTCAGGCCCAGGTCGTGATAGAAGGGGTTCGAGATCGGCCCGCGCACATAGTCCGACAGGTGATAGAGCGTGATGGTCACCAGGATCAGCAGGGCGAAGGCGCCATGCGCGGTGAAGAACTCGATGAACGGGCCGGCGATGGCGTCCCAGAGGCCGCGTGGGGTCCAAAGCGGCTTCTCGGCGGCGTTGGCGGCCATGACCGCGTCGGCCCGGCTGGGCTCGACGGCCATCAGCGCGCCCGCCACGCCGATCGCCATCAGAACGCCATAGGTCAGGTACGAGCCCGGCCAGCCGATCTTATCGGCCAGCACCAGGATCAGGGCGTCGGCGGCCAGCAGGGCGACGCGATAGCCGATCTGCACGGCCGAGGTCAGCAGGCCCAGCTCGTCGCCATCGTCGGCGATCTCGATCCGCCAGGCGTCGATGACAATGTCCTGGGTCGCGGAGGCGAAGGCCACGAGCACGGCGAAACCCGCGACGGTGGACAGGCCCGCATGGGGTCCGGTCAGACCCATGCCGATCAGGCCGGCGGCCACGATGATTTGCGATAGCACCATCCAGCCGCGCCGACGGCCCAGCCACCGGCCCAGCAGCGGCGCGTCCAGCCGGTCGATCAGCGGAGCCCACAGGAACTTCATGCCATAGGCCAGACTGACCCAGGACAGGAAGCCGATCGCCTTCAGCGACGTGCCTTCTTCCCGCAGCCAGTAGCCGAAGGTGTTGGCGGTCAGGAGGAACGGCAGGCCCGACGCGAAGCCCAGGGCCAGCATCGCCGCGACCTTTGGTTGCTTCAGCGCGCGCAGCACGTCCATCATGCCGCGCTTTTTGGTCGTCGCGCCTGCGGCCATGCGTCTTCACCGCGCCCGGACGCGGTCCCCCTCCGAAATCAGGAGGCGACCTTGGCCCGCGTCGGCGCTTTCGTCCAGCCAGCGGTCGCGGCGCGGCCGGTCCACCGCGTGAGCGCCGCGCGCAGGGCTTCCTGGGTCAGGGGCTTGACCAGGAAGTCGTCCATGCCCGCCGCCAGACAGGCGCGCTTGTCCTCGTCGAAGGCGTCGGCGGTCAGGGCGGCGATCGGCGTGGCGACGCCTCGACCGCGCAGGGCCTTGGAGGCCTCGACGCCCGAAAGGCCCGGCATCCGCAGATCCATCAGGATCAGGTCGTAGGCGCCGGCCGAGGCGGCGACCACCGCCTGTTCGCCGTCCGCGACGCGGTCGACCTTGCAGCCCTCGCGCTCCAGCAGGGTGCGGGCCAGCAGGGCGTTGATCGGATTGTCCTCGGCCAGCAGCACGCGCGCGCCCTGGGCCACCGCCCCGGCGACGCGGTCGTCATGCGCCGGCTCGACGGCTGTCGCCCCGTCCTCGCCGTGGGCGGCGCCGGCTTGCAGCACCTGGGCGACGAGGGAGGCCGCGCGCAGCGGTTTGATCAGATAGCCCGAGAAGCCGCCCGTCTTCAGGCGGTCGATCAGGTCGCGCTGATCGGGGGTCAGCAGCACCACGGCCCGGCGGCCGGCGGGCGGCTTCAGCGCGCGGCGCGGACTGGAAAGCGCGGC
>NZ_SZWJ01000146.1:0-5682 GCF_012184455.1 Caulobacter sp. SSI4214
TGATTTAGAGCCTCGTTATCGCGTCAAAACGATTCCGTTTTGACGCGCGAGGCTCTAAGCCGGATTCACCGTTGAGCGACCCACGTTTTTCGCGATGCGCGTCGGTAAATTCGCGAAGAGGCCGGGGGCCGGCCGCCTCGCCGCGCGAAAACGCTCTAAACTTTTGATTTATATGCCTTTTTATCCACCCGGATGCAGGCCCGGCGCTTCCTGGCCGGTGCGGGCGACATATTCGGTGTAGCCGCCGCCGTACTGGTGGACGCCCTCGGGCGTCAGCTCCAGCACGCGGTTCGACAGGGCCGCCAGGAAGTGGCGGTCGTGCGAGACGAACAGCATGGTGCCCTCGAAGTCGGCCAGGGACGCCACCAGCATCTCCTTGGTCGCCATGTCGAGGTGGTTGGTCGGCTCGTCCAGCACCAGCAGGTTGGGCGGATCGAACAGCATCTTGGCCATCACCAGCCGCGCCTTCTCGCCGCCCGACAACACCCGGCAAGGCTTTTCGACGTCGTCGCCCGAGAAGCCGAAGCAGCCGGCCAGGGTCCGCAACGCCCCCTGCCCGGCCTGCGGGAACGAGCGCTCCAGCGACTCGAAGATCGTCTCCTCGCCGTCCAGCAGGTCCATCGAGTGCTGGGCGAAGTAGCCCATCTTGACGCTGGCCCCGATATTGACCGCGCCCTGGTCGGGCTTGATGTCGCCGGCCACCAGCTTCAGCAGCGTCGACTTGCCCGCGCCGTTGGCGCCCAGCACGGCCCAGCGTTCCTTGCGCCGCACCAGGAAGTCGAGATCGGCATAGATGGGTCGCTCGCCATAGCCCTTATGGACGCCGCGCAGGCTGATCACGTCCTCGCCGGAACGCGGCGGGCTCTGGAACTCGAACTGCACCGACTGGCGCCGGCGCGGCGGCTCGACGCGCTCGATCTTGTCCAGCTTCTTGACCCGACTCTGCACCTGGGCGGCGTGCGAGGCGCGCGCCTTGAACTTCTCGATGAACTTGATCTCCTTGGCCAGCATCGCCTGCTGGCGCTCGTACTGCGCCTGGCGCTGAGCCTCGCTGAGCGCCCGCTGCTGGTCGTAGAAATCAAGGTCGCCGGAATAGGTGATCAGCTGGCCGGCGTCGATCTCGATCACCTTGCCGATGATGCGGTTCATGAAGGCGCGATCGTGCGAGGTCATCAGCAGCGCGCCGTCGTAGTTCTTCAGGAAGGCTTCCAGCCAGATCAGGCTTTCCAGGTCCAGGTGGTTGCTGGGTTCGTCCAGCAGCATGGCGTCGGGACGCATCAAGAGGATGCGGGCCAGGGCCACGCGCATCTTCCAGCCGCCGGACAGCAGGCCGACGTCGCCGTCCATCCGCTCCTGGCTGAAGCTGAGGCCGGCCAGCACCTCGCGCGCCCGGGCCTCCAGGGCGTAGCCGTCCAGCTCCTGGAAGCGCTCCAGCACCTCGCCATAGCGTTCCATGATCGCGTCCAGCTGGTCGGCCTGGTCGGGATCGACCATGGCCGCCTCCAGCGTCGCCATCTCGGCGGCCAGGGCGCTGACGGGGCCGACGCCGTCCATCACCGCCGCCACGGCGCTCTGGCCCGACATCTCGCCGACGTCCTGGCTGAAATAGCCGATCCGCATGCCCGGATCGATCGCGACGATGCCGTCGTCGGGCGGCTCCTGCCCGGTGATCATCCGGAACAGCGTCGTCTTGCCGGCCCCGTTGGGACCGACCAGCCCGACCTTCTCCCCCTTCTGGACGCCCATCGACGCCTCGATGAACAGGAGCTGGTGGCCGTTCTGCTTGGAAATGTTGTCGAGGCGGATCATGGGGCGGTCTGCTACCCGCTGGGAAGGCGGAACGCCAGCCCCGAGCGCCCGCCCTACCGGTCGAACTTGGTCGAGAGGATGATCGACGAGGTCGTGCGCTCCACGCCCGGGAGGTGGCCGATGCTGTCGATCACCTCGTCCATCCGGGCGACCGAACCGGTGGCCGCCACCGCGATCATGTCATAGTCGCCGCTGACCGAGTGCAGGACACGCACCTCGGCGATGGCGCGCAAGGCGGCTTCGACCGCGCGGCTTTCCTTGGGGGCGACCTTGATCATCACCTGGGCGCGGACGGCGCCGTGCTGGTGGTCCGGCGCCAGGCGCGCGGCATAGCCGACGATGACGCCGTCGCGCTCGAGCCGTTCGATGCGGCTCTGGACCGTCGTGCGCGAGCGCCCCACGCGGCGGGCCAGGTCGGCGGTCGAGGCCCGCCCGTTCTCGCGCAGCGCGTCGAGCAGTTTCTGGTCGACCGCGTCGATCGTCATTTCGTCAAGACACCCCTGCGTTTCGCCGAAAATTTCCCATCATTTCGACGGGAGCGCCACTATAATTCGTTTATACGCCCCGCATCATGGATCCCCGTCTTTCAAGGGAGAGCGAGACGCATGAAAGAGGTCGTGGTTGTCGGGGGCGGCAAGATCGGGTCGATGATCGCCGAGATGCTGGCGGGGTGCGGCGACTACGCGGTGACCGTGGCCGACGCCTCGGCCCAGGCGCTGGAGCGGCTGGAGACCACCGCGCCGGTGCGCAAGGTCCAGGTCGACATCGCCGACGCGGCCGCGCTGGATCGCCTGCTGGCCGGCAAGTTCGCCGTGCTGAGCGCCGCGCCCTTCCACCTGACCGTGGCCATCGCCCGCGCGGCCAAGACCGCCGGCGCCCATTATCTGGACCTGACCGAGGACGTGGCCAGCACGCGCGCGGTCAAGGCGCTGGCCAAGGACGCCCGCAGCGCCTTCGTTCCCCAGTGCGGCCTGGCGCCGGGCTTCATCGGCATCGCCGCCTATGACCTGGCCCAGCGCTTCGATGAACTGCACGACGTGCGCATGGGCGTGGGGGCCCTGCCGAAGTTTCCGTCCAACGCCCTCAACTACAATCTGACCTGGTCGACCGACGGCCTGATCAACGAATATTGCGAGCCGTGCGAGGCCATCGTCGGCGGCGTCCGTCGCGAGACCCAGCCTCTGGAAGACCGCGAGGAGTTCGCCCTCGACGGCGTGCTGTACGAGGCCTTCAACACCTCGGGCGGACTGGGCACGCTGTGCGAGACGCTGGACGGCAAGGTGCGCAACCTGTCGTACCGCACCATCCGCTATCCGGGCCACGCCGCCCTGATGAAGGCCCTGCTGAACGACCTGCGCCTGCGCGAGCGCCGCGCGGTGCTGAAGGACATCCTGGAAAACGCCCTGCCCGCCACCCTGCAGGACGTGGTCATCGTCTTCGTCAGCGTCAGCGGCCTGCGCGGCGGGCGGCTGATGCAGGAAACCTACGCCCAGAAGATCTACGGCGCCCCGATCGGCGGCCGCGCCCGCAGCGCCATCCAGATCACCACGGCGGCCGGCATCTGTACGGTGCTGGACCTGCTGGCCGAGGGCAAGCTGCCCGCCGCCGGTTTCGTGCGGCAGGAGGACGTGGTCCTGGCCGACTTCCTGGCCAACCGCTTCGGGCGCCGCTACGCCCCGAGCCAGGCCGAAGAGCTCGCCGCCTGACGTGCTGGACGCCCGCCATCTGACCGCGCTGGAAGCCCTGGTCGGTCCCGCCGGCCTGGCGTCGGATCCGGCCGCCTACGAGACTCCGGCCCGTTACGCCCGGGGCGTCGCCGCCGCCGTCGCGCGACCGGCGACCACCGCCGAGGTCTCGGCCGTGGTCGCCTATTGCGCGCGCGAGGGCCTGGCCTTCGTGCCGCAGGGCGCCAATACCGGCCTGGTCGAGGGCTCGACGCCCGACGCCAGCGGCGAGCAGCTGGTGCTGTCGCTGGACCGCCTGACCGCGCCGATGGAGATAGACGCCGCCGACCGCACGGCCACGGTCGGGGCCGGCGCGCGGCTGTCGGCCCTGAACGCGGCGCTGGAGCCGCACGGACTGTTCCTGCCCATCGACCTCGGCGCCGATCCCAGCCTGGGCGGCATGGCGGCGACCAACACCGGCGGCGCCCGGTTCCTGCGCTACGGCGACATGCGCCGTCACGTGCTGGGCCTGGAAGTGGTGCTGCCGGACGCCCACGGCACGGTGCTGACCCTGTCGCACGGCCTGCGCAAGGACAACGCCGCCATCGCGCTGCGTCAGCTGTTCGTCGGCGGCTGCGGGGCTTTCGGCGTGATCACCAAGGTCACGGTCGAGGTCCATCATCGCCCGCGCCAGACCGCCGCCGCCCTGCTGATCCCGCGCGACCTGGACGCGGTGCTGCCGCTGCTGTGCGCGTTCGAGGCCGAGGCGGGGACGATGCTGACCGCGTTCGAGGGCATGTCCGGGGCGGCGATGACCCGAGCCATCGCTCATGCGCCGGCTCTGGCCAACCCGTTCGCCGGGGGCGTTCCCGACTACGCCGTGCTGGTCGAGCTGACCCGGTCGTGGGCGCCCCGCGACGGCGAGACCAGCCTGGACGAGACGCTGCAACAGATCGCGGGCCAACTGCTGGAACGCGACGACGCGCCCCTGGCCGACGCCCTGTTCGGCTCGACGACGAAGATGTGGGCCCTGCGGCATTCGCTGTCCGAGGGCCTGCGGGCCAGCGGGCCGGTAATCGGCTTTGATCTCAGCTTCCGCCGCCGCGACCTGGCGCGCTTCCGGGCCGAGGCCTCGGCGATGCTGGCCGCCGACTTCCCCGACTACGCGCTGTGCGACTTCGGCCACATCGCCGACGGCGGCGTGCACTTCAACCTGGTGGGTCCGGACGACGCCGACCGCCGCGCGGCCCTGCGCGAGGCGGTGCTGACCCTGGCCGTCGACGGCTTTTCCGCCAGCTTCAGCGGCGAACACGGTCTGGGCCGAGCCGTGCAGACCGCCTATGACCGCTTCACGCCGCGCGCGGTGCAAGACTATTCGGCCGCCGTGGCCGCCGTGTTCGGACGCGGATCGGCCAGCGTCCGGCTGGCGTCCGCCGCGTCCAGCCCTTTCTCAGTCCAGGAGTCCCGATGACCGCCCTGCCCTCCGCCATCGCCGACGCGCGCGCCCTGCTGGAACGCCTGGGCGTCGATCCCGCCGCTCTGGACGGCGGCGCGCTGGCCGCCCGTTCTCCGGTGACCGGCGAGGTGCTGGCCCGCCTTCGCGAACACACCGCCGACGAAGCCGCCCGCGCGATCGAAACCGCCCACCAGGCCTATCTGGCCTGGCGCAAGGTCCCGGCGCCGCGCCGGGGCGAGCTGGTCCGCCTGCTGGGCGAGGAGCTGCGCGCGGCCAAGACCGACCTCGCCGCCCTGGTCACCCTCGAGGCCGGCAAGGTCACGTCCGAGGGCCTGGGCGAGGTGCAGGAGATGATCGACATCTGCGACTACGCCACCGGCCTGTCGCGCCAGCTGTTCGGCCTGACCCTGGCCACCGAGCGTCCGTCGCACCGGATGATGGAGACCTGGCACCCGCTGGGCGTCGTCGGCGTGATCAGCGCCTTCAACTTCCCGGTCGCGGTGTGGTCGTGGAACGCGGCCCTGGCCTTTGTCTGCGGCGACGCCGTGGTCTGGAAGCCCTCGGAAAAGACCCCGCTGACCGCCCTGGCCGTCCAGGCCCTGTTCGAGAAGGCCCGCGCCAAGTTCGGCCCGGACGCGCCCGACGGCCTGTCCGCCCTGCTGATCGGCGGCCGCGCCGTGGGCGAGGCGCTGGTCGATCACCCCAAGGTTCCGCTGGTCTCGGCCACCGGCTCGACGGCGATGGGCCGGCAGG
>NZ_SZWJ01000147.1:0-5579 GCF_012184455.1 Caulobacter sp. SSI4214
CCGGCGGGCACGATGCGGTCCGGCGCCGACTTCAGCTTGTCGCCCCAGAGCTCCCCCGCCGCCAGCGCCTTGGTACCGGCCGAGAACAACGGATGGGCCAGCAGTCGCACGGCTGGATTGGCGTCGGAAATCTGGCCGCTCCGGGCCGCCTCGCTGACCGTGGCCAGCGGCGTCAGCGCGCGGGAGCCGGCCGAAAGGCCGATGAGCAGGGATCGAAGCATGGGGACCTCCAGGGGGTGTTCCTTGCGGAACCCTGGCGGAGGTCTTTCGATCCGATCAGGCCGGCGCGAAATCCATGGCGCGCACCGCCCGCGCGATGAACCCGCCGCCCAGAACGCGCTCGGGATCGGCCGGATCGTAGAGCACGCAGGCCTGGCCGGGAGCGACGCCTTCCTCGGTCCCGTCGAAGGCCACGGCGACCTCGCCGTCCAGCAGGGTCAGGCGGCCGGGCACCGGCTCGCGGGTCGAGCGGACGCGGGCCAGGACCGGCTGGCCCTCGGCGGCGGCCGTGTCCAGGTCGTCCTGCCCGCCCAGCCAGCTGCCTTCCTTGAGGGTCAGGGCGGCGGTCAGCAGAGCCTCGCGCGGGCCGACGACGACCTGGCGCTTGTCGGCGTCGATGCGGACCACGAACAGCGGATCGCCCACGGCGACGTTCAGGCCCCGGCGCTGGCCGATCGTGTAGCGGGTCACGCCCTCGTGGCGGCCCAGCACGCGGCCGTCCAGGTGCACGATATCGCCGGGCTCCGCGCCGTGCGGGCGGATGCGGTCGATCACCGTCGTGTACTTGCCTTCCGGCACGAAGCAGATGTCCTGGCTGTCGGGCTTGTCGGCGATGGAGAGGCCGAGGCCCGCCGCGACGGCGCGCACGGTCGGCTTGTCCATGCCGCCCAGCGGGAAGCGCAGGAAGTCGAGCTGCTCACGCGTGGTGGCGAACAGAAAATAGCTCTGATCCTTGGCCGGGTCGGCGGCGCGGCGCAGCTGCGGCCGGTTGGCGCCCGCCGGCATCCCGCGCTGGACGTAGTGGCCGGTGGCCATAGCCTCGGCGCCGAGGTCGCGGGCGACGTCCAAGAGGTCGCGGAACTTGACCGTCTGGTTGCAGCGCACGCAGGGGATCGGCGTCTCGCCGCGCAGATAGGCGTCGGCGAAGTCCTCGATGACCTGTTCGCGGAAGCGGCTTTCGTAGTCGAGGACGTAGTGCGGTATGCCGATCCGCTCGGCGGCCATGCGGGCGTCCAGGATGTCTTGGCCGGCGCAGCAAGCGCCCTTGCGCGAGATCGCCGCCCCGTGGTCGTAGAGCTGCAGGGTGACGCCCACCACGTCGTAGCCGGCGCGGGCCAGCAGGGCGGCGGTGACGGTGGAGTCCACGCCGCCGGACATGGCCGCGACGATCCGCGTTCCTTCCGGCAGGCCGACGGCCGCGCGCGCCTGCTCGACCGCGCGCGCGATCAGGGCGTCGGGGTCTTGCGGGGCGGCGGAGGTCGAGGCGTCGGCGGTCATCGCCGCCATATAGCGGCTGAGGAGCGGGTTTGCGAGTTCGCGCCCCTCCCTGTGACGTCGAGGGCGCCTACTTCAGCACGTTCAGCAGCGAGGAGGCTTGCAGGCTGCTGAACACCTGAGCCGAGGCCTGGACGGCCAGCTGGGCGGACTGCAGGCGGGTGATGGCGCTGGCCATGTCGACGTCGGTGATGCCGCCGACCATCGAGGTCAGGGTGTCGGCCTGGTTCGAGAGGTCCGTCTGGGCGCTCTCGAAGCGCTTCTGGGTGACGCCGTTCTGGCCCTGGATGTTGACGACCCCGTTGTAGGCGGTGTCGAAGGTCGACAGGGTGCTCTTCAGGAACTGGGTCTGGGCGTCGGTCAGGTTGCCGGTGAACGGGCCGTTGGCGTCGACATAGGCCTGGATCGACTTGAAGGCGTCGAACACGCCAGTCCCCAGCTTGTCGCCCAGGATCCCGGTATTGGCGTTGGTCTGCTCGTCGATCCGGGCGGTGGCCACATACTGGTCGTTGTTGAACAGCGCGGCCGTCGGCGGCCCGGCGGTCAGGTCGGCCATGGTCGAGGCCGAGGTCGTGGGCGTGTCGGTCTTGGCGCCCGAGAACACATAGAGCCCGTTCGACTTGGTGTTCAGCCCCTGGACCACGTCGCTGAAGCTGGACTGGAGCTGCTGCATCAGGGTCGTGGCGTTGCCGGCGGCCAAGGCGTTGGCGACGGCGTCGCGGGCGCTCTTGGTGGAGTCGGCGACCTTGCCGATGCCGCTGTCCTGGGTGGCCAGCCTGTTGGTCACCTGCTTGTTCTGGTCGATCAGGCCCTCGATGCGGGCCTGCGTGCCGCGCATGGCGGTCAGCATCTCCGCGTCCTTGGAGTAGCCCTTCAGGTCCGTGGCGACCTTCTGGCTCGAGACCTCCTGACCAGCCGTGTTCTGGTTGATCTGAGCCTTCATCAGGTTCGAGGTCATGATGTTGTAGTTCTGGATCGTCGAGACGCGGGTCATGGCTTATCTCAGGATGCCGGTCAGGGTGTCGAACATGTCCTTGGTCGCCTGGATCAGGCGGGCCGAGGCGTTGAAAGCCTGCTGATAGGTGGTGAGGTTGATCAGTTCCTCGTCGAGGTTGACGCCTTCCTCCGACTGTCTCTGGCTCTGCACCTCGCTGCTCACCGCATCGGCGGCGTCCTTGCGGCTGGAGGCGTTGGCCGACTGCCGGGCCACCGATCCCGCGAATTGCGAGGAATAGCGCGAGACGGTCATGGTGGCCGCCGAGGCGTCGCCCGCCGCCGAGAAGTCGAGCGTGGTTTCGCCGGCCTTGGCCAGCGCCAGCGCCCCGCGCCCGTCACCGACCGCCAGGGCCGCGCTGCCGCCGACCGTCTGGGTGGTGTCCAGCTTGGCGAAGGGGATCAGGGCCGGGTTCTGCTCCATCGCCGTGTTCACATAGAACTTCGACCCGCGGGTGCTGCGTTCGGCGGGGCCGATCCCGAAGAGCTGGCTGGCCGAAGGGCCGCCGGTCCCCCGCTCGGTGGTGTCGGCCACGACCGACATCGTCACCGGCGAGGTGGTGTTGGAGACGAAGCTGATCTGGCCCTTGGCGTTCAGATTGAACTGACCGTACATCCCAACGCCGGTGGCGCGGGAGTTCAGCGCGTCCATCATGTCCTGCATCGTGCCGCCGACGGGCATGTCGACATTGACGTCGCGAATGCGTCCGCCGTCCGAATCCGTCAGGCGAATGGTCATCGTGCCCGTGAAGCCGTTCAGGTCGGTGGGCTGAAGGCCCGTCTCATAGGGCGAATAGCCGTCGGTGCGGATGATGTCGTTCAGGCCGAAATACTGGCTGAAGCCCTTGCCGATCTTGCTGGACGGGGTGGTCGGATCGTCGGCCACCGCCACGCCCAGGCCGCCAGTTCCAGACAGCGACAGGGCGCCGCTCGAGAACCCAGCGGAGCCCTGGCCGCCGAGGGCGGTGTTCAGCTGGGCAATGAAGTTGGCCGGGGTGAAGGTCGGGCCCGCCGCGCCGTTGACCGTCATCGTGCCGGCGTCGAAGTCGACGTCGACGCGGCGCTGGATGACGCCGCTGCTGTCGGTCAGGGCGATCGTGGTCTTGCCCGTAAAGCCGCTGAGCGCCGATTGCGCGTCGAGGCCGGTGTTCCGGCCGGTCAGAACGCTCGGCGCCGGGACGGCCGAGGCGGCGTTGGAGGCCTTGTTGATCGCCTCGGCCGCGCGCGAGGTGAATTCGCCCAGCTGGTCCGACAGATTGGGCAGGTCGGCGTTGCGCAGATCCATCAGGCCCTTGATCTCGCCGCTCGAGATGTTCAGGGGCGTGGGGTTCACCGACCCGGTGGCCAGCTGCACGGTCAGATAACTGTTGGCGGTGGCCGAGGTTTGGTAGGTGATCTTCGCCGCGCCGTCGCCGGCCAGGTTCAGGCCCTCGGTCGAGCGCAGGATGACGCCGCCCGCCGCGCGGGGGCTGACCTGGACGTTCATCAGCTTGGAGAGCTGGTCGATCAGACCGCTCTGGACGTTTTCGGCCCCGGTGGAGTCGGCTCCGGCGACCTTGGCCCGCGTGATATCGCTGTTGAGGCCGTCGATCTGGCTCAAGAGGTCGTTCACCTGGTCGACGTCCGCCGAGACCCGGGTGTCGGCGTCCTTGCCCAGCTTGGAGATCGACGAGGTGATGCGGCTGGATTCGCTCAGGAACGTGTCGACATTGGACAGGGCCTGGCCGCGGAGCAGCATCGACGACGGCGTGTCCTGAGCGGCCGAGAAGGCCGAGAACACGTTGTCCAGCGTCGTGAAGAAGCTGCTGTCGCTGCTGGGGTCGCCGAATAGCTGCTGGGCGCTGTTCAGCGTGTCGGACTTGGCCGCCGCCGCGCCGCTGTCGGAGCTGGCGTTCAGCGAGGCCGACTGCAGGAAGCGATCGGTGGCGCGCTTGATGGCGTCGATGCTGACGCCGACGCCCATGCCGTTGGAGATCAGGTTCGACTGGCTGATCGTCTTGCGGACGTAGCCGGCCGTGTTGACGTTGGCGATATTGTCCGACGTGACGCGCAGACCGGTCTGCGCGGCCATCATGCCGGACGTCGCCGTGCTCATGATCGCGCTCAGCGACATGCGGATGCTCCCTTAGACGCGCGCATCGCCCATTCGCGCCCGGCAAACCGCGCAACACGCGACGCGCCCTTGCCCGGCGAAACTTGCCGGGTCGGGGAGGGGATCAGTCCCCCGATATGTGCCAAGCCACTGAAATTCATGGCGATTTGTTCCGGGCGTCGGATATTCGACGAGGAACCATGCGCAAGGAGGGCGCCAACCGAACCCGCGACGCGCCGACGCGGCAAGCCAGGCCCTTCGACGGCGTCGCCACCCGGCAAAAAGCGCCACACGGACCAGTATTTTTCTTCGTAAATGGAGGATTAATATCAATTAAATCAGTGTCTTGGTTCGATTTTGGGAGTTGGCCCGACCGTTGCGTAGGGGAACGCCGCACAAAGGCGTGTCCGTCATGGAGCGCCGCCGGAACCGAGCCCGACTGCGAATGACCGCGATCGCCGCACCCCCCGCCGCCCTGCCGCCCGCCCCGACTCCGGTGGCGAGCGTCAAGTCGCCCAGCGACGGCTTCGATACGCTGCTGGCCACGGTCGGCGCCAATCACGACGACAGCGCGCCGCCGCCCCGGGCTCCGGCGCCCTCGCGGGCCGATGCGAACGATGACACCCGCGACTCGAGGCCGTCGGACGCGGCCCCCCGCTCGGACTCGAGGAGTGATACGCGCGCCGCCGATCGGGCTTCCGATCGCGCCGACGCGGCCCGCGACGCCAGGAGCGACGCGGCCGCCGACGCCAAGGCCTCGGACAAGGCCTCGGACGCCAAGGACGCCCGCGCCGACGCCGTCCATGACCGCAAGGCAACCCAGGACGCCCAGGGCAAGAACGCCGAAGCCAAGGACGCCAAGGCCAGCGCCGCCGATGACGCGTCTGCCCAGAAGGCCAGCCAGGACGCGGCCGTCGACGGCAAGGACGCCGCGGCCCAGGCCGCCGCCGCCCTGATCGCCGCCATGCAGGTTCCGGCTCAGGTCCCGACCCAGACCGCG
>NZ_SZWJ01000148.1:0-5547 GCF_012184455.1 Caulobacter sp. SSI4214
CGAGACCTTGGGTGCGGGGACAGGATTTGAACCTGTGACCTTCAGGTTATGAGCCTGACGAGCTACCGGGCTGCTCCACCCCGCGTCAGGGTGTTGGTGATTGTGAGGAAGGGTTCGGATGGACTTGAGTGTTGATATCCTTTTGGCGGACCTGGCGGCGACCTACTCTCCCGCGCCTTGAGACGAAGTACCATTGGCCCAGGGGGACTTAACGACCGAGTTCGGAATGGGATCGGGTGGGGAACCCCCGGCAAAGCCACCAGGTCAGCGAAAAGGATATCATCCAGCCGCTTTCGAGGCTGGAGATTTAAGAAGAAGACATCAGTGTCTGAAGTAGAGCCATGTTTGTGCATGGGTTTGACTGAAGAACGATCAAGCCGATCGAGCTATTAGTACCGGTAAGCTCCATGCGTCGCCGCACTTCCACACCCGGCCTATCAACGTGGTGGTCTTCCACGGCTCTCGGCGAAGCCTTGTTTTGAGGTTAGTTTCCCGCTTAGATGCTTTCAGCGGTTATCTATTCCACACTTAGCTACCCTGCTGCACAGCTGGCGCCATGACAGGTCCACCAGAGGTGTGTCCATCCCGGTCCTCTCGTACTAGGGACAGATCCTCTCAAGCTTCGTACACCCACGGCAGATAGGGACCAAACTGTCTCACGACGTTCTGAACCCAGCTCACGTACCACTTTAATCGGCGAACAGCCGAACCCTTGGGACCTGCTCCAGCCCCAGGATGTGATGAGCCGACATCGAGGTGCCAAACTTTGCCGTCGATATGGACTCTTGGGCAAAATCAGCCTGTTATCCCTAGAGTACCTTTTATTCGTTGAGCGATGGCCCTTCCACGCAGGACCACCGGATCACTATGGCCGACTTTCGTCTCTGCTCGACTTGTCAGTCTCGCAGTCAGGCGGGCTTATGCCATTGCACTCGACGACCGATTTCCGACCGGTCTGAGCCCACCATCGCGCGCCTCCGTTACACTTTGGGAGGCGACCGCCCCAGTCAAACTGCCCGCCACGCCATGTCCCGGACCCGGATAACGGGCCGCGGTTAGACGTCAGCAACAATAAGGGTGGTATTTCAAGGATGGCTCCGCAGGAACTGGCGCCCCTGTTTCATAGCCTCCCACCTATCCTACACATGTTGCTGCTAACGCCAAGGCGAAGCTGCAGTAAAGGTTCATAGGGTCTTTCCGTCTGACCGCGGGAACCCCGCATCTTCACGGGGAATTCAATTTCGCTGAGCCTATGCTGGAGACAGTGGGGAAGTCGTTACGCCATTCGTGCAGGTCGGAACTTACCCGACAAGGAATTTCGCTACCTTAGGACCGTTATAGTTACGGCCGCCGTTTACCTGGGCTTCAATTCAGAGCTTGCACCCCTCCTTTTAACCTTCAGGCACCGGGCAGGCGTCAGACCCTATACGTCGCCTTGCGGCTTCGCAGAGCCCTGTGTTTTTGATAAACAGTCGCTACCCCCTGGCTTGTGCCACTCTCATCTGGTTGCCCAAAAGAGAGTCACGCTTATCCCGAAGTTACGCGTGCAATTTGCCGAGTTCCTTCAGCATAGTTCTCTCAAGCGCCTTGGTATACTCTACCTGCCCACCTGTGTCGGTTTCGGGTACGGTCTCCGTTGGAGTTATTTCCAGGGACCTGTTCACTGCCAGGACAATCCAATAAGCCCTGACAATTTACCAGATCCGTCACTTCCAACTGGTTCAGGAATATTCACCTGATTCCCATCGACTACGCCTTTCGGCCTCGCCTTAGGGGCCGACTAACCCTGCGCAGATTAGCTTTACGCAGGAACCCTTGGGCTTTCGGCGAGAGGGTCTCTCACCCTCTTTATCGCTACTCATGTCAGCATTCTCACTTCCGATACCTCCAGCAAGGCTCGCGCCTCACCTTCATCGGCTTACGGAACGCTCCGCTACCGCGTGCTTACGCACACCCATACCTTCGGCGACTGGCTTGAGCCCCGTTACATTTTCCGCGCAGGTTCGCTTGACCAGTGAGCTGTTACGCTTTCTTTAAATGATGGCTGCTTCTAAGCCAACATCCTGGTTGTCAAAGCAAACCCACATCGTTTCCCACTTAGCCAGTACTTGGGGGCCTTAGATGATGGTTAGGGTTGTTTCCCTTTTCACGACGGACGTTAGCACCCGCCGTGTGTCTCCCGGATAGTTCTCTTGGGTATTCGGAGTTTGATTAGAATTGGTACAGCTCGCGCCGCCCGCATCCATTCAGTGCTCTACCCCCCAAGGAATTCGTCCGAGGCACTACCTAAATAGTTTTCGCGGAGAACCAGCTATGTCCAGGTTTGATTGGCCTTTCACCCCTATCCACAAGTCATCCGAGAATTTTTCAACATTCACCGGTTCGGTCCTCCAGTAAGTGTTACCTTACCTTCAACCTGCTCATGGATAGATCACCTGGTTTCGGGTCGTCATGCGACGTACTTATTCGCCCTATTCAGACTCGCTTTCGCTGCGCCTACACCTAACGGCTTAAGCTTGCACGGCACATGAAGTCGCTGACCCATTATACAAAAGGTACGCCGTCACCACGCGCGGTGGCTCCGACTGCTTGTAGGCTTCCGATTTCAGGTTCTGTTTCACTCCCCTTGTCGGGGTGCTTTTCACCTTTCCCTCACGGTACTTGTTCGCTATCGGTCATTGAGGAGTACTTAGGCTTGGAGGGTGGTCCCCCCATGTTCAGACAGGATTTCACGTGTCCCGCCCTACTCGAGTCTGTCGCTATTTGACGCTTACGGGGCTATCACCCACTATGGCTGTGTTTCCCAACACATTCAGCTTTATGTCACGACAGCACTGGCCTGGTCCCGGTTCGCTCGCCACTACTACGGGAGTCTCGGTTGATGTCCTTTCCTCCGGGTACTGAGATGTTTCAGTTCCCCGGGTTTGCTTAATGAACCCTATGTATTCAGGTCATTATACCTTGTCTGATCAACCGATCCTGATCTTGCCCGAAGGCAAGACTAAGTCGGGTGACCATAAAGGTGGGTTTCCCCATTCGGAGATAGCCGGATCAAAGGGTGCTCGCGCCTCCCCGGCTCTTATCGCAGCGTGCCACGTCCTTCATCGCCTCTCAATGCCAAGGCATCCGTCAGAAGCCCTTATGCGCTTGATCGTTCTCAGCAAAACCCATGCTGTATTCGAACCTCGCCGCATCTCGCGGGAAGGCCCGAGCACGGGCTCTACCTTTAGTCAGACAATGATGTCTTCTTAAGTCCGCCCTTAAACCGATACCGCATCCCAGGGGTGAGCTGCGGTCGGCGGGAGAACCCTGCCTTCACAATGTCATTTCGCATCGCCACCAAGTGGCGCTGCAAACTTGTCATTCCAATCGCGAGATTTCTTTGTCTCATCGTCTTCGCTATCGCTTCGCTGCTTGAGCGAAGACGAAGTGAAGATTTCCAACAAAGCATGGTGGAGCCAGACGGATTCGAACCGACGACATCCTGCTTGCAAAGCAGGCGCTCTACCAACTGAGCTATGGCCCCAAACGGGTTTAGCCAGGAGAGCTGGTCGTGATCCGAAGCTTCAGGAGAAGAGTGGTAGGCCTGGGCAGACTCGAACTGCCGACCTTACGCTTATCAGGCGTACGCTCTAACCACCTGAGCTACAGGCCTATGACGGCCTTCGCAGGCGTCGTGCCTCCGGGCTCGCGATCGCATCTTGATCTTTCGTCGATCAAGATGAGTGGAAAGAGAAACGAAGACGGCGGCGATCCGCTCTTTGTTGGTCGTCTAGCGACCGTGTCTGGAGCCTCAATAGCCCGTGAGAGCTGGAGAGGCATCCTTAGAAAGGAGGTGATCCAGCCGCAGGTTCCCCTACGGCTACCTTGTTACGACTTCACCCCAGTCGCTGACCCTACCGTGGTCGCCTGCCTCCTTGCGGTTAGCGCAGCGCCTTCGGGTAAAGCCAACTCCCATGGTGTGACGGGCGGTGTGTACAAGGCCCGGGAACGTATTCACCGCGGCATGCTGATCCGCGATTACTAGCGATTCCAACTTCATGCTCTCGAGTTGCAGAGAACAATCCGAACTGAGACGACTTTTAGGGATTGGCTCCCCCTCGCGGGATTGCAGCCCTCTGTAGTCGCCATTGTAGCACGTGTGTAGCCCACCTTGTAAGGGCCATGAGGACTTGACGTCATCCCCGCCTTCCTCCGGATTAACTCCGGCAGTACGATTAGAGTGCCCAGCCAAACCTGATGGCAACTAATCGCGAGGGTTGCGCTCGTTGCGGGACTTAACCCAACATCTCACGACACGAGCTGACGACAGCCATGCAGCACCTGTGTCCCAGTCCCCGAAGGGAAAACCACATCTCTGTGGCGGTCCAGGCATGTCAAAAGGTGGTAAGGTTCTGCGCGTTGCTTCGAATTAAACCACATGCTCCACCGCTTGTGCGGGCCCCCGTCAATTCCTTTGAGTTTTAATCTTGCGACCGTACTCCCCAGGCGGAGTGCTTAATGCGTTAGCTGCGTCACCGACATGCATGCATGCCGACAACTAGCACTCATCGTTTACGGCGTGGACTACCAGGGTATCTAATCCTGTTTGCTCCCCACGCTTTCGAGCCTCAGCGTCAGTAACGGACCAGTATGTCGCCTTCGCCACTGGTGTTCTTCCGAATATCTACGAATTTCACCTCTACACTCGGAGTTCCACATACCTCTTCCGTACTCAAGACTGCCAGTATCAAAGGCAATTCCAAGGTTGAGCCCTGGGCTTTCACCTCTAACTTAACAGTCCGCCTACGCTCCCTTTACGCCCAGTAATTCCGAGCAACGCTAGCCCCCTTCGTATTACCGCGGCTGCTGGCACGAAGTTAGCCGGGGCTTCTTCTCCGGGTACCGTCATTATCGTCCCCGGTGAAAGAATTTTACAATCCTAAGACCTTCATCATTCACGCGGCATGGCTGCGTCAGGCTTTCGCCCATTGCGCAAGATTCCCCACTGCTGCCTCCCGTAGGAGTTTGGGCCGTGTCTCAGTCCCAATGTGGCTGATCATCCTCTCAGACCAGCTACTGATCGTCGCCTTGGTGGGCCTTTACCCCACCAACTAGCTAATCAGACGCGGGCCGCTCCAATGGCGATAAATCTTTCCCCCGAAGGGCACATCCGGTATTAGCTCAAGTTTCCCTGAGTTGTTCCGAACCAAAGGGCACGTTCCCACGTGTTACTCACCCGTCCGCCACTAATCCCGAAGGATCCGTTCGACTTGCATGTGTTAGGCCTGCCGCCAGCGTTCGCTCTGAGCCAGGATCAAACTCTCAGGTTGAGTTGACATTGACTCCAGCTATTTGATCAGGGGGAAAACCCCGATCGCGTATCTGGTTTGCATAGTTTCTTGACGAGTTCCCATCACACAATGACCAACGCATAAGCATCAGCCACCGTATTAATGGTGTCTTCAAGAGACCGCATTCGTCAGCGTCAAGATGAACCCCTAGGTCCATCGCCAGAGCGCCGCCGCCTGCGTTTCTCTTTCCAAATCAACAATGTCAAAGACCCGA
>NZ_SZWJ01000149.1:0-5520 GCF_012184455.1 Caulobacter sp. SSI4214
CTCGCCGCCCGCGATGGCCGTCCCGTCGCGCTGATCTCGGGCCTGCTGGCCAATAAGGACGCGACCGGCTTTTTCACCCCGTTCCGGGGCGTCGCGACCAAGGTGTTCACCGTGACCTTCGAAGGCCACGCCGCCGCCAGCGCCGCCGACACCGCAGCCGCGGCGGAACTGGCCGGCCTGCGCGCGGCGGCCTGCGACAGCGTGGAGGACGCCCTTGAGCGAGCCCTGGCCCTGGAGCCGACGCCCCACGTGCTGATCTGCGGCTCGCTGTACCTGGCCGGCGAAATCCTGGCGAAGAGCCCGGAAACCTGGCCGACCTGACACGAAAATGCCCGCCCCGGCGAACCGGAGCGGGCGCTTCGAACTTAGCGGATGAGGCCGCTTAGGCCGCCTGAACGCCGGCTTCGTTCAACCATTCCAGGATCTTCTGCTTGGGCATGGCGCCGACCTTCATCGAGGTCATCTGGCCATCTCGGAACAGCATCATGGTCGGGATGCCGCGAACGCCGTAGCGCGACGGGGTGGTCGGGCTGTCCTCGATATTGACCTTGGCGACGGTCACGACGTCCGCCAGCTCTTCGGAGATCTGCTCCAGCGCCGGAGCGATCTGCTTACAAGGACCGCACCACTCCGCCCAGAAGTCGACCAGCACGGGCTTGCTGGCCTTCAGGACGTCGGCTTCGAAAGTGGCGTCGGTCACCGCGACGGTGCTCATGGCTTGCTCCAGTCTGGCGTCCGCCGCGGGCGGCGCGGAAGACGCGATGAATTCCAAATTGCCCGGATTCGCTCCGGACGCTTGCACAAACATGTAGGAGGACGATGCGCCTCGGGCAACGGCCTTAGGCCAGCCGCGCCAGGGCCTGGGCCATCACCTTTTCTGGAACCGGCATCAGCTTGGGACCATCGGTCCACACCAGCGCCGCTTCGACCGCCCGGCCGGGGAACACCTCGCGCAGCACGGCGGCATAGACCGCCATCTGGGCCAGATAGGCCGGATCGGCGTCCTCGATGTGGTCGGGCGAGGGGCGGTTGGTCTTGTAGTCGACGACCAGGACGCGGGCCTCGTCCACCACCAGGCGGTCGACGCGGCCCGAGACGGCGAGGCCCTTGGGCAGATGGGCGCTGGTCCCGGCCAGGGCGACCTCGGCCCGAGAGCCTGGGCCGAACACGGCCGAGAAGCGCGTGTCGTCCAGCACGCCAAAGGCGGCCGCCGCCATCTCCTCGCGCTGGTCGTTGGTCAGGTCGCGCTCGGCCGCCAGCAGCCGCCGCGCGGCGGCCGGCCTCTGGTCGGGCGCGAGGTCCGGCAGGATCTGCAGCAGCTTGTGCACAAGCTCGCCCCGGCGATAGCGGCCGAGGCCCGCCACGCGCGCCAGTGGCGAGGGGGCGGGGACGCGGGCGTTGTCCTCGATCCGCGATGGGGCGGCGTAGCGGGCGGCGGCCGGCTCCGGCGGCGCGACTTGAGTCATCCAGGCCGGCGCGGCGGCGGGGACGCGAATGTTCTCCTCGACTCCCGGCGCGGGCTCTGGATCGGGGCCGTAACGGAGGAAAGCGGTTTCGTCCTCGCCGATCGTCCGCACGTGCGGGGCGATGTCGGGATGGGCGAAAGCGTTGCGGATGGCCGCGTACCAGCCGCCGACCTTGTCGTCCTTGGTCCGCGCGTCGATGCGGCCGCACAGGATCAGCCGGTCCCGCGCCCGGGTGAGGGCAACGTAGAGTAGGCGCAGCGCCTCCTGGCTTTCCTTGTCCTCGCGCAGTTTCCGCGCCCTGGCCGAGGCCGCGCAGTCGCCCTTGCCGCTGGCGCACCACAGCAGGGCCCCGTCGTCAGTGACCAGCAGCGGCGAGCCGCCGGCCCCGCGCTTCACCGTGGTCTCGGGCAGGAAGACGATCGGCGCCTCCAGCCCTTTGGAGCCGTGGGCGGTCATCACCCGCACCTCGCGCCGGGCGCCTTCCATCTCGCGTTTGACGATGATGTCCAGCGCCGCGAAGTCGGCGACCAGGGCCTCGAGATCGCGCACGCCGCGCTGCTCGGCCTCCATGACCTGAGCCAGGAACTCGTCCAGCGCTTCTTCCGCCTCCGCGCCCAGCCGGGTCAGCATCTTGGCGCGATGCGAGCGGCCGGCTTCGTCGGCGAGGCCGAGCCAGGCGGCGTAGAATTCGAAAGGCTGGCGGCGACGGCCTTCGGCCAGCGCCCAGCCCAGCACCGCCTGCGCGGCGGCCCATTCGGAACGCTCCTCCGCCCGCCCCTGCAGCTCGGCCCAAAGCGTGGCGCGGCGACCCTTGGCCAGGGCGTAGACGTCCTCGTCGGTCAGGGCGCAGAACGGCGTCTTCAAAAGCGCCGCCAGGGTCAGATCATCGTCCGGGAACAGCACGAACCGGCCCAGCGCAAGCAGGTCCTCGAAGGCGATGTGGCTGGACAGCGCCAGGCGGTCGGCCCCGGCCACCGGCACGCCGCGCCGCTTCAGGGCGCGGATGATCTCCTCGAACAGCGCCTTGCGGCGGCGGACCAGGACGAGGATGTCGCCGGCGTGAGCGGCGCGGGTGATGCGTAGGTCCTTATCGAAGACCGCATCGCCTCGTGCGATGGTCGCCTCAATCTCCGTCGCGATTTTCTCGGCCAAGCGTCGATTGGCACTTCGCTCACTTTCGGCGTCGAGCGGGGTTTCCCAGGCCTCCCGATCCTCCCCAGGAAGCTCTCGAACCAACGGCCAAAGATCGACGCACCCAGGCTCTTCGCGGGTTGCGATATGGGGCTCTAGGTCGCCGCCTTCTGGCATGAGCCCTACGCGGTTCTCCTCCGCCGAGAACAGGCTATCGACATACGCAAGAACCTGAGGCGTGGAGCGATAGGACTTGGCGAGGTCCACGCCTACGCCGTCGCGCCCGACGGCGGCGATCAGATCGATGTAGCGGCGGGTTTCCGCCCGAAACCGCCCAGGTTCAGCGCCTTGGAACGAGTAAATTGACTGCTTGTGGTCGCCGACGATGAATAGCGTGCGCTCGGCGCGCCGGCCGCTCCAGCCCTCGGAGGTCTCGCCGGCGAAGAAGTCGGCGGTCAGGGCGCGCAGGATTTCCCACTGCTCGGGGGCGGTGTCCTGGGCCTCGTCCAGCAGGATGTGGTCGACCCCGCCGTCCAGCTTGTAGAGCACCCAGGCGGCCTCGACCTTCTCGGTCAGCAGGACGCGAGTCTTGTCGATCAGATCGGTGAAGTCGAGCGCGCCACGCGCCGCCTTCTCGGCCATGTGGCGCTCGATATAGAGGCCGGCCAGTAAGAGGGCGTTCTGGGTGTCCTCGGCCACCTTGGCGGCGCGGACCTTCTCGCGGGCGGCCTCCAGCTTGGCCTGTTCCAGCAGCAGGGCCTCGCGCAGGTCCTCGCGGCTCTTCAGGCCCGAGGTCTTGGCGGGCCAGGTCGCGGGCGCGCCTTCGCCGCCCTCGGTGAACAGGGCGCGCAGGGCGAGATCCAGCGTGGCGTCCGGATCGCGGGCCACGGCGGCCAGGGCCTCGGCGTATTTGGCGTCCTGCTTGCCGCCGCCGTCGAACAGCACGGTCGCCGCCGCGCGCCAGGCGGGCAGGTCGAGGCGCGCCATGGCGCGCGCGGCCAGGTCCTCGGCCGAGGTCGGGGAGTCGAAGCCGCAGCGCTTCCAGGCGTCGGCGATGGCTTCGGCCAGGCCGCCGCAGCGCTGGACATAGGCCATGATCTGGCCGCGCCGCGCCTCGAAGCCCGTGAACATCGCCTCGAAGCTCTGGAAGTCCAGCGCCACCGAGAAGCGGGCATAGGCCTCCGAGAACGCGTCGTCGTGAGTGTCGACCCAGTTGGCGACGGCGCGGCGGGCGGCGCGGGCGATCGCGGCGCCGGCCTGGTCATCCATCACCGTGAAGCCGGGCGAGACTCCGGCCTCCAGCGGGAAACGCCGCAGCAGCTTTTCGCAGAAGGCGTGGATGGTCTGGATCTTCAGGCCGCCGGGCGTCTCCAGCGCCTGAGCGAACAGGGCGCGGGCCTTCGAGAGACGGTCGGCGTCATAGACCTCGCCGTCGCCGACCAGCTTGATTAGCTCGGCGCGCAGGTCCGCGTCGCTGGTCACCGACCACTTGCCCAGGCGCTCGAACAGGCGGCGCTGCATCTCGGCGGCGGCGGCCTTGGTGTAGGTGACGCAGAGGATCGCCTCGGGCGCGACCTTGGCCAGCAAGAGCCGCGCGACCCGGTCGATCAGGGTCTTGGTCTTGCCCGAGCCGGCGTTGGCCGTGACGAAGGCCGAGATCGCCGGATCGGCGGCGATGCGTTGGGGATCGAGCAGCATTAGAAAGATGCTCCCCTGCTTTGCGGGGGAGCTGTCACGAAGTGACTGAGGGGGCGAGCCGGAGGTTGGCCGCGTTGACCCCCTCCGGCCCTCCGGGCCACCTCCCCCGCGTCGCGGGGGAGGATCTGAGCGGAGACCGGTCTCACTCGCCCTCTCCGTCGTCGCCGCTGGTCGACCATTCGAACACCCGCGCTAGGTGGGCGTAGTCGCCGGGGTGCTCTTTCACGAACTGGGGCGCGACCCGCGATCGGTAGGGCTCGTCGGGATCGTCATAGCGGGCGATCAGCTTGACGAGGCCGTCCATGGCTTTGCGCGCGGCCTCCTCGCTCTCGCCGTTCGCCAAGGCGCGGACCTGCTCCTCGCCGGCGGGGCGCCGCCCGGTCACGCGCACATAGGTCAGATCGCCCGGCGCGGGGCTACCCAGGTCCGGGAAGCCGCCGTTCATCAGGATCGCCGCCGTCAGGGTCAGCTGCGGCGAGAAGCCGGTGTCGACCTGCTTCTGCGACGGCGCGGCGCCGGTCTTGTAGTCGAGGATGTGCGCCGTCCCGTCCGGCGTCGGCTCGATGCGGTCGGCCTTGGCGGTCAGGGTGAAGGGGTGTCCGTTGATCGAGAGCTCCAGCCGGCCCTCGGCCTCTACCACGATCTTGCGGGCGCTCGCGCGGCGCTGGCGCTCCCAGTCGGCGACCCATAGCGCGGCCTCGCGGGCCAGGGCCTTCTCGCGGGCCAGCGCCGTCGGCGGCATGCCGGCCCCGATCAGGGCCTCGATGTAGAAGCGCTCGAACACACCCGCCGCGTCGGCGGGCACGGCGTCCGGATAGGTCTCGGCGAACTTTTCGAAGGCCGCGTGGATCGCCGTGCCGCGCGCGCGGGCCTCGACCGGTTCGTCCGGGCGCTCCAGCGGGTAGAGCTTGAGGATGTCGCGCGCCCAGACGGCGTAGGGATCGCGGGTCAGGGCCTCGACGCGGGTGACGGCCATCCTGCGCGGGCGGTCCTCGACAGGCGGGCGCGGTTCAGGGCGCTTGATCGGCGAATAAGGCTCGGGCGCGTCGAGGGCGCGGACCCAGTCCAGCACGTCGTCGCGGCGGGGCAGGGAAAGGCCCGCGCCGGCGGCCAGGGTCTTCAAGCGCCACAGCCACCGCGACTCGACGGCTGGCGCGCCACCGCGCCGCTCGCAGTGGACCAGCACCACGTCGGGCGCGCTGGCGGCCTGACCGCCCACGACTTC
>NZ_SZWJ01000150.1:0-5471 GCF_012184455.1 Caulobacter sp. SSI4214
GGCCGAGTGGGCGAACGCGACCTGAGCCCCCCGCGCCAGTCGCGCGCCCACGCCCTGGTCGATCTGGAACGATCCGCCGACGACGCGGCCGTCCTCCAGGCGGAAGGTCCGCGAGCGCTTGGACTCGAAGAACAGGTCGGCCAAACGCGATCCCGCCGTCGCCGAGGCGCCCAGCGCGCGCGACAGGTCCGGAAGGTCCAGCCCCGCCGGCGTCAGGATCCGTTCCCGAACCGCCTCGAAGGTGGTCATGGCGTCGGCCGTCATCCCAGGCCTCCGATCCGTAATCCGTCGATCAGGATCGATCCGGTTCTGATCGCGCCGGCGCGGTGCGTGTCGTCTCCGACCGCGACGATCGCTCGCAGCATGTCCTTGAGATTGCCGCCCACCGTCACGTCGGTGACGGCGTGAACGGTCTCGCCGTTCTCGATCCAGCTTCCCGCCACCGCGTAGGTCCAGTTGCCGGTGATCGGATCGGCCGCGCCGCCCATCAGCCGGGTGACGACCAGCCCCCGCCCCATCAGACGTCGCAGGGCGTCCAGCGAGCCGCCGGGGGCGCGGCTGGACAGGCGCAGGTTCCAGGGTCCGTCGGCGTTGCCCGTCGAGACCATGCCCAGCTGCCGCGCCGAACGCGTTCGCAGGAAGTATCCTTCGACGACGCCCGCGTTGAGGATCGCCCGGCGCCGCCCCGCCACGCCTTCGCTGTCGAAGGCGCCGCTGGCCAGGCCGTAGGGTTCGGACGGGTCCTCGGTCAGGTCTAGGTGATCGGCCGCCGCCGCCTGGCCCAGAACCCCGGGCAGGAAGGTGGCGCCGCGATTTTGCGACGCGCCCGACAGCGCCGCGACCAGGGCGCCGACCAGGGCCGTGGCCACGCGGGCCTCGAAGATCACCGGGCCGGTGTGGGTGACCACGGCGCGGGCGCCGAGCCGGCCGGCGGCGCCTTCGGCCGCGCGGGCCGCCAGGGTCTCGATGGAGTCCAGCGCGTCGAAGCGACGGTCGATGCTCTCGGCGCTATCATTGGCGGCGCCGCTGGCGTCACGGGCCAGGGCGACCGCCCAGATGTTGTGGACCGTGGCCAGCTGGCCGCGGCGGAACCCCGTCGAGGTCGCCAGGGCGGTCGCCACCTCGCTCGACGACGCGCCGGCCGCGACGGTCTCGACGCCAATTCCGGGCCCCGGACGGGCGGCGCGGATCAGGGCGTCGCCGCGCAAGGCCATGGCCCGCAGGGCGCTTATATCGAGGTCGGCGGGCGCGTCCAGGGGCGGCGAAGGCGTGTCGGCGGCCATCTGGTCGAGGTCCGGCGGCAAGCCCTCGGGATCTTCCGACACCCGCGCCGCCAAGGCGAACGCTTCCTCGGCCGCGCGGCGCACGGCGGCGGCGTCCAGGGCCGCGGTGCTGGCCGTTCCGGCGCGGGCGCCGCGATAGACGGTCAGGGTCAGGCCCTGCCGCGCATCGCGCACCGCCGTGTCGGTCGCGCCCTCCCGCGCGGTCACCCGCACGCCGGCGCTGGCCCGGGCCGAGGCGACGGCGTGATCGGCGCCCAAGGCGCGCGCTATCGCGACGGCGCAGGCGGCCACCTCCTCCATCTCCGCCGGATGCGCGGCGAGCAGCCTCACTGGGCGGCCTCCGCGATTGGCATGACGACGGCGCGCCCCTCGGCGATCACCAGCGCGTGGGTGTGGTAGCGGTGCAGCCGTTCGTCATGGACCACGCTGATCAGGGTCACGTCCGGCAACCGCTCGTCGATCAGGTCGTGGAAGCGGCTGGTGTTGGCCGGATCCAGCGCGCTGGTCGCCTCGTCCAGGATCAGCAGGGTCGGCCGCTGCAGCAGGATGCGCGTCAGCGCGATCCGCTGCTGCTCGCCCGGCGAAAGCTCGTCCTGCCAGACCCGCGACACATGCATGTCTTCGGCCAGGTGACCGAGATTGACCTCGTCCAGCAGCTTGGCGATCACCGCGTCGTCATGGGCCTCCGGCGGATCGGGGAAGCAGATCCCCGCCTTCAGCGAGCCGATCGGCAGGTACAGGCGCTGCGGAACGAACATGGCGGTGGCGCGGTCAGCGAGCGCGACCTGACCCTCGCCATCGGGCCACATGCCGCCCAGGGCGCGCAGCAGGGTGCTCTTGCCCGCGCCCGACGGCCCCCGGATCACCCAGCGCTCGCCGTCGCGCACCCGCCAGTCGCCGATTTCCGCCAGCGGCTCGCCGTGCGGTCGGCGCAGCAGCAGGCCCGAGGTCGAAAGCGCCACCCCCGGCGACGCGCCGGCGACGGCGACGATGCCGGACACACGGGGATTGTCGATCGCGTCGTCCAGCGCCTGCAGGCGGTTCAGATAGGACAGCTGCGTGGCCATCCGAGGATACAGATGCACGAAGAAGCCCAGGTGCGGCACCAGCTGCGAAAAGGCGTCGCGGCCGCCCATGACCTGACCGAAGGTGATCGCGCCCGCGAAGTAGCGAGGCACCAGGATGAACAGCGGAATGAGCGAGCCCAGGCGTTCGTAAAGACCGTTGGCGCCGTTCAGGCCGATCAGCGACAGGATCACCGCGCGGACGCCGCCTCGGACTTCGTGGATCGCCTTACGCAGAGCGTTGCGTTCGGCGGGCACCGCGTTGGCCAGGCCGATCTGGGCCGCGTTGCGGCGCACATGAACCAGGCCGGCGCGGAAGTCGGCCTCGCGATGCTGCCACCGCATCATCGCCCGGATGTAGGGCTTGCCCAGCAGCACCATGATCACGCTGCTGACCAGCACATAGGCGACCGCGTACCAGACCGTGCTGCCCGGGATCGATATCGCGTGGCCCAGCAGGGTGAACTGGATCGGGCCGGCGGTCTCCAGCAAGATCATGATCGACGAGAACGCCGAGACGACCGCGCTCAACATGGTCATCATGATCGAGAGCGAGCCCAGCTCCGGATCGGTGATCAGCCTGATATCGTCCGCGATCCGCTGGTCGGGGTTGTCGATCATCCGCAACCGCTCGATCTCGGCGTAGCGGTGGCGCGCCATCCATCGATCCACGTAGCGCTCGGTGAGGTGTATCCGCCAGCGCAGACAGACGCTGCGCCGAATCCAGGGCTCGACGATGACGAAGATCATCTGCATCGAGAGGATGCCGGCGAAGGTCAGCAACAGCGTGTTGAACCCCGTGATGTCGCGGTTCTCGACGCCATCGAAGAAGCGCTGCTGCCAGCGGTTCATCATGACGAACAGATAGGCCCCGGCGAACTGGAAGACGGTGAGCGCCAACAGCGCGAGCCACGCGAACTTCCAGTCCTTGGAGCTCCAGTAATCCCACAGCAGCCTGAAGATCAGCCGCCCGCCCCTCCCCCGGGGCCGCGATGACTCATGCTTCCCCTCGCGAGGGGGCTCACCGGATTCAACGGACTGCGACAGCATCAGCGGGAAGCCCTTATCAACGGAAGCGGTAGCCGACGGTCAGCCGCCAGGTGCGCGGCTCGCCGAGGGGCACGTAACTGGTGGCGGGGGTGACGCCGTAGTTCACGCGGTTGAAAATGTTGTGGACGCCGAAATTCACATCGATGTCGCGCACCGTCAGGAAGGCGTTGAGATCCACCTGATTGGTCGAGGGGATGTGGTTGGCCCCGAACCGGTCGACCGCGATGCTGGACCGGCCGTAGACCCCGCCGCCGAACCCGGCGACCACGCCGTCGGCGAGACGATGGCGGTACGAGCTATAGAGGTTGTACTGATCGCGCGGCGCCATGGCGACGGTGGTGCCGTTCTTGGCGCTGGGGCTGAGCAGGCTGTAGTCGGTGCGGGTGAAGCCGCCGCTGATCAGCCAGCCCTTGATCGGCTCGCCCGAGACGCCGAGGTCGACGCCCTCGCCCAGCTGGCCGGGCACCGCGATCTGATAGCGCGGCGCGACCGGATCGTTGACCCGCAGATTGCTCTGACGCAGGCTGAACCAGGAGGCGTTGACCAGAACGCGCTTGCCGAACAGGTCGAGCTTCAGGCCGACCTCCTGGTTGCGCGTGCGGTTGTCCGGCAGCCGGTTCTGAAAGCGGTCCAGCTGAAAGCTGGGGATGAACCCGTAGGCCAGCGATCCGTAGACCGACAGATTGTCCGTGACGTTGGCGACGATCCCATAGCTGGGCGTCACCGCGCCGTTCGACTTGTTGTGCGTGGTCGGCCGACCCGCGATATCGACCGTCGCGTCCGTGGTGGTCTTCCGGGCGCTGGCCATGAAGGCCAATTTCCAGACCTTGGCCAGATATTGCCCGTAGAACGCGTTCTGCTTGCCGACGACGCGGTTCGCGAACTGATATTGGCCGGCGAGCGGATACAGCGTCCCCTGCTTGGTGATGTAATTGTAGGGGAACATGCCGGGGCCGTCGGAATAGACCGCGTCATCGGCGACGACATTGTAGTCGCTGGCCATCCCCCCCAGAACCACCTTGTGCTCCACGGGACCGGTGACCGCGGTGAACCGCGCATAGCCGTCCACCGCGTTGTTCACGCTGTGCTGCTTGACGCCACTGCGCGACAGGAGCAGCAGCCCATTCGGCGCCAGCAATACAAACGGCGAGTATTGGCGCAGCAGCAGCGACGTGTCCTGATGCTGATAGTGTCCCGACAGCAGCAGCCAGGGCGCGACCTGCTGCTTGGCCTGCAGGTCGTAGGTCACGGCCGAGATCCGCGAGAACTGATCCTTGTCGCCGACCAGCGGATGGTCGCGATCGGTCGGATAGGGCTGGTTCGTCGCGGCGTTGAAGATGGTGTAGGGCGTCATGCCGAACACCTGCCGCCCCAGGGTGACGCTGGCGATGACGTCGGTCTGGGCGTTCTTGAAGCGCAGCGACGGCGCGAGCAGATCGTCCTGGTTTCCGCGATAACCGCCGGCGTTGTGGTCGGCGCCGGCCGCGGTGGCGATGAGGCGAGCGGTGAACCGCTTGTCGTCCGACACGGCCCCGTTGGCGTCGAGCGTGACGCGCGCCGCGCCGAACGAACCGGCCTCGCCCGACACGTACAGGCGCTTTTCGGCGCTGGGCTTCTTGGTCACGATATTGACCGTGCCGCCCAGGCTATCGCCGCCCAGCAGGATCGCGTCGGGCCCCTTCAGCACCTCCAACCGCTCGATATTGGCGATGGGCTGGGTGCTGCCGGCGGCGAAGTTGCTGCTTGACGAGGTCGGCATCCCATTGACCGCGCCGCCCGACGAGAAGCCTCGCACCGTATAGGTGACGCCGCTTTGGAACGTGGCGGTGTTGACCGTCACGCCGCCGGCGTTGCGCAGCGCGTCGGGCAGGCTCTGGGCCTGCTGCTCGGCGAGCAGTTTGGACGAGATGACCTGGGCGTTACGCGCCTGGTCGCGCAGGGACTCGCCGGTGCGGGTCGAGCCCGTCTCGCCGCGCACCAGGACGCTGGTCTCGGCCTCGTCGCGCTGGGCCACGACGACGATCTCGCTGAGGACGCCGTCCTTGTCCTCGCGAACCGCGGTGTCGGCCTGGGC
>NZ_SZWJ01000151.1:0-5204 GCF_012184455.1 Caulobacter sp. SSI4214
GCGCAGCAGGCCCGCGCCACCGGCTTCGCCCTGGATCTCAGCCAGGGCGGCGCCGACGCCGACGACGCCAATTTCCGCGAGTACGCCTGATGGCCGCAGCCGATCTTCAATTCGTCACGCTGGGCCTCGGCTCGGAGGTGTTCGCCGTTCCCGTCGCCTATGTGCGCGAGATCCTCGACTACCAGCCTCCGTTCGCCATCCCCGAGGGCCCCAGCTACCTCAAGGGCCTGACGGATGTCCGGGGACGGGGCACGCCGACCATCGATCTGCGGCTGAAGCTCGGCCTGCCGCCGCAGGCGGCTTCGACGGCGACCCGCATCCTCGTGATGGACGTGCCGCTGGACGACCGGGTGCTGGCCCTGGGTCTGATCGCCGACCGGGTCATCGAGGTCGTCTCCTTCTCGGAAGATCAGATCGAGGCCGCGCCGGACATCGGCGTGCCGTGGCGCTCGGACTATATCCGCGGCGTGGTTCGACGCGAGGGCGCCAGCGGAAACAGCGGCTTTGTCGTGATCTTCGATCTGGCCCGGCTGCTGACCAGCCAGGACGCGGCGCTCCTTTCGCAAGCGGCCTGAATGGCGGCTCCGGAGCGTTCCCGGCGAAAGCCGCGTGAACGCGACATCTAGACGCCCGCGCGAGCCAAGCGCGCGGGGTTTGCTCTCGCGCGCCCAGAACGGGCCGCTCAAGAACCGACGGCGCCGGACGCCGCGCCAGGGAGAACCCGTTGTCGAACACCGCCGCCGCGTCGCTGTACGAGCCCGAACCGCTCACCGCCGCGAACTTCCAGCGCCTGGCGACCTTCATCCACGGCTATGCCGGCATCAAGATGCCGGCCAGCAAGCGCACCATGCTGGAGGGGCGTCTGCGTCGCCGACTGCGAGCCCTCGGCATGGCGGACGTCAATGACTACTGCCGGTTCCTGTTCGAGGAGGACGGACTGGCCGACGAGACGATCGACCTGATCGACGCGGTCACGACCAACAAGACCGAGTTCTTCCGCGAACCGGCGCATTTCGACTTCCTGCTCGAGCAAGGCCTCCCGGCCCTCGCCGACAAGGGCAGGCGCCAGATCAAGATCTGGAGCGCGGCGTGCTCGACCGGCGCCGAGCCCTACACGATCGCCATGATCATGGAGGAGTTCCGCCAGGCGCGACGCGACACGGACTATTCCATCCTCTGCACCGACATCTGCACGGAGGTGCTGGCCGAGGCCCTCGCCGGACGCTTTTCGGTGGAGATGATCGAGCCGGTGTCGGCCGCGCGACGGCAGCGCTACCTGATGCGGGCCCGCGACCCGGCCCGCGCCGAGGTTCGGATCAAGCCGCACCTTCGCGCCAAGCTGTCGTTCGCGCGCCTGAACCTGATGGACGAGACCTATCCGGTCGATGCGGACATGGACATCATCTTCTGCCGCAACATGTTGATCTACCTGGATAAGTCGACCCAGGCCAAGGTTCTCGAACGCCTGTGCGGTCGCCTGTCGCCGGGCGGATATCTGCTGCTGGGACACTCCGAATCCATCGTCGGCCTGGATCTGCCGGTCGTCCAGGTCGCCAATACCGTGTTCCAGAAGCGGTAAAGGACCTCGGCGCCACCGCCGCGATCGGTGTCGCCCAAGTGTCATGCTCGGCCAGTAAGGAGCCGTGGGCCTTAAGCCGCGAGCCGCCCTGCCAGGCATGTCCTCCCGTCTGATCATTCCCGCGCTCGGGATCGCGCTCCTGGCGACGCCGGTCGACGCGCGGGCCGGACAGCCGGGTCTGGGCGAGAGTCTCAACCGGCTCGCGGCCGAACGCGACGTGGTGATCCTGTTTCCTCCGGACCTCGTGGCCAATCGACCGGGGCGGACGGCGCCCAGATTCGTCTCGACGCGACGCGCCCTCGAACTGCTGCTGGCGGGCGCCTCGGTCCAGGTCCGGGAACCGCGGCGCGGCGTCTTCGTCCTTGAGCGCGCGACGCCCGCCCCCGCGCCTCGCGCCGTCGCCGAGCCCGCGGCCCCGACCCCGACCCCGACCGAGGTCGAACCGGTCACCGTGACCGCGATCTACGCCGCGAGCCTGGACCGGTCCCTGGACCTGAAGCGATCGGCGGACCACGGTCTCGACGCGATCAGCGCCGAAGACATCGCCCGTCTGCCGGCCGGCAACGCCGCCGAGGCGCTGCAACTCGTCCCCGGCGTCAGCCTGGAGCGCCATCGGGGGGTCGGCCTTTATGTCAGCGTCCGGGGGCTGGGCCCGCAATTCCAGAACGTCCTGCTGAACGGCCGGCCGATCGCGATGAACGACCTGGTCGAGAACGGCGGCTTCCGGGGCCGCCAGTTCCGCTTCGAGGTGCTGCCGGCCGACGTCATCGACCAGATCGAGGTCGCCAAGACCACGACCGCCGACATGGATGAAGGCGCGCTGGGCGGCAATATCGACGTCCGCACCTTCAAGCCGCTCGACCGAGGACCGCGGTCCATCCTTTCGATCCGGACCTCGGAAGGCCAGGTCGGACGCCAGGATCCGTCCGTGTCCGGCGTCTGGAGCTGGGTCGACCCCAGCGATCGCTTCGGCGTGCTGGCCGGCGGGGTGATCGAGCGCCGTCGGATCCGCAACGACCGGCTCTACCAGACAGGCTGGAACCTGGACCGGTTCGCCACGACCCTGGGCCCGGGCCTCTACACGCCGACCCGCACCCGACCGACGATCGAGCTGGAGGACCGCCGGATGGCGTCCGGCGATTTCGCGCTGCAATGGCGCCCCACGCCCGACTGGCGACTGGATGTCGACCTGCTGGCCACCCGCCTGGACGCCCACTACGACGAGTTCGGGCTGGACATCTATCCGGACGACGCCTCGGTCTCCACGCCCAGCTTCGCGCCCGGCAGCCAGTCGATCAAGGGCGACACGGTCCAGGCGGGCCTGATCAACGGGACGCGCTGGATGGCCTCTCGCGAGACCAGCCTCAATCGTCACGACCTCGTCGCGCTTGGCGTCCACCAGCAGTGGCGGCTCGGCGCCTGGACCTTCGACGCCGACTACGCCAATTCGCGCGCCCGCAGCTATCACCCCAAGGGCGAGGGCACGGTCCGGGCGCGGTTCGCCTTCTTCGGACCGCTGCAATACGATTTCAGCCACGGTCTCGGCGGCGGCCCGACTCTGCGCACCACCGTCGACTATACCGATCCCGCCAACTATGTCGGCCAGGGGTTCGACTACACCTGGAAGGACTCGCGCGATCGCGACGCCCTGCTGCGGCTCGATCTCAAGCGCCCGATCGGCGACGGCGTCCTCTCCTTCGGCGGGGAGCGGCACGCGCGCACCCGCGACTATCGGCGACGCGACTGGACGCTCAACACGCTGCTGGGAACGCCGCTGACCAGCCTGGGCCAGGCCTATTATGGCCAGACGCCGTTCTCGGATTTTCTCGCCGGAACCCGCGGCGACCTGCCCCGACGCTGGGTGTCTCTGGACGCTCGCGCCTTTTACGCCCTGCTCTATACGCCCGCGATCGCCGCTCAGCCGCCGTCGCTGGCCGACCTGCGCAACTCGTTCGTGGTTCGGGAGGCGATCACCTCGGCCTATGTCCGCTACGACTACCGCGGCCGGGTGCTGGGGCGGGCGATCAGCGGCGACGTCGGTCTTCGCTACGCCGCGACCCGGCAGACCTCGCTGGGCGTGCTGGCGAACGGCGACGACCCCGTGCCGACCCGCTGGCTCAAGCGCTACGACAACTGGCTGCCGAGCGCCAATCTGCGCGTCGACCTGACGGACCAATGGGTCGTGCGCCTGGCGGCCTCGCGGGTGGTCAACAGGCCCAATGTCCTGGACACGGCGCCTCGCATGACCCTGGCGCGCGATACGCCGACCGCCAACGGCGGCAATCCCGAGCTGTCGCCGTTCATGGCCACCCAGCTGGACGTCTCGCTGGAATGGTATTTCCCGGCCGGCGGCGCGGCGACCGTGGCGGTCTTCGACCGGCGTCTGGACAACTACATCACCGCCCAGAACATCTTCATCGACGTGCCGGGGCGCGGGCGAATTCTGCTGTCGACCAATGTCAATGGCGGCGACGCGCGGATCCAGGGCGTCGAGGCCACGTTCGGCCGCGTGTTTCGCGAGCTTCCCGCGCCGTTCGACGGACTGGGCGTGCAGGGCTCGGCAACGTTGGTGCGAAGCCAGGCGACCTACCTCGCCGGCGACCGGGTGATCCACGACATGCTGCTGGGCCTGTCGCGCGCCAGCTACAGCGCGGTGGCGTTCTATGAGAAGGGACGCGGCTCGGCGCGCCTGGCCTACAACTGGCGCGGGCCCTACCTGACGACCATCGGCAGCTCGATCACCGCCCCGTCGACGACGGCGGCGTTCGGTTCGCTGGACGGCTCGGCCTCCTGGCGCCTCGATCACGGCGTCACGCTCTCCTTGGAGGGGGTCAATCTGGCGGACGCGCGACGGTTCGTTTATGGCGAGAGCCGCGACCAGCCGATGGAGATTCATCACTGGGGCCGCTATCTGTCCGCGAGGCTGCGATGGGCGTTCTGACCTTCTCCGACAGCGGCCCCGCGACCGGCGGCGCGCCGGAGACCGCGACCGAGACGCCCGCCGCCGACTGGCGCGCGGACGCGCCTCGGTTCGACGCCCTGGTGTCACGCTATCGTCGCCCGCTGCTGCGCTTCTTCCGCCGCCGGTCCGTCGGCGTCGAGGACGCCGAGGACCTGACGCAGGAGGTCTTCATGCGCCTGTCGCGACGCTTCTCGAACCTGCACTGGAGCAACCCCGACGGCCTGGTGTTCACCGTCGCGTCCAACGCGCTGGTCGATCACGAGCGCCAGCGCCGGGTCCGCCAGCATGAGCGGCACGTCGAGGTCGATCCAGCCTTGCCGGCCGACGAACCGTCCGCCGAAACCGCCCTGGCGGGACGCCAGCGGCTCCAGCGGCTGGTCGCGGCGCTCGAGGACCTTCACCCCAACACCCGCTCGGTCTTCGTGCTCTGCCGGTTCGAGAACCTGACCCAGGCCCAGGCCGCCAAACGTCTCGGCCTGTCCCAGAGCGCGGTCGAGAAGCACATGATGAACGCCCTGGCGCGGCTGCGCCAGGTGATCGAGGCCCCGAATGACGCATAGTCCCGAGCAGGGCCTTCCCGATCCCAGCCAGCTTCTGGCCGCCAGCCTGACTCGCGCCCTCACGCCCGCCGAACAGGCCCGTCTCGACGCCTGGGCGACCAGC
>NZ_SZWJ01000152.1:0-5167 GCF_012184455.1 Caulobacter sp. SSI4214
GTGGCCGCGCCATCAAGGACTATGTCGCCGCCGTGGACGCGACGGGCGTGGGCTTCACGCGCGAGACCCTCACCGCCGAGGAAGCCGCCGAGGAGCGCCTGGTGCTGGGGCTGCGCATCGACGACGGCGTGGCGTTCGCGGAGATGGCGCCGCTGGGCCTGTCGCCAGACCTCCCGAAAGTCCGCGATCTGGTCGAGGCGGGGCTTCTGGCCGACGACCCCGAGCGGTTGAGGGCGACGCGCGCGGGCCGCCTGGTGCTGGACCGGCTGACAGGCGCGCTCGCGACCTGATATGGCTTCTCATCGCAAGTTGAAGGACGCGTGATTTGAGCCGCCAGCTTCCCCCGCCAGCCCTGTCCGACGCGCCCCTGGCGCCCGGCCTCTATCTGGTGGCAACGCCGATCGGCAATCTGCGCGACATCACGCTGCGGGCCCTGGACGTGCTGGCCGGCTGCGACCTGCTGCTGGCCGAGGACACCCGCGTCACCGGCAAGCTGCTGTCCGCCTACGGCATTCGCACCAAGCTGGAGCGCCACGACGAGCACGTGGCCGAGCGCGCCATTCCGGGCGTGCTCGAACGGCTGGAGGCCGGCGAGCGGGTGGCCCTGGTGTCGGACGCCGGCACGCCGATGGTCTCCGACCCCGGCTACCGCCTGGCCAGGGCGGCGATCGCCGCCGGCCACCCGGTGATCCCGATCCCCGGCGCTTCGGCGGCCCTGGCGGCCCTGACCCTGGCCGGCCTGCCGACCGACCGCTTCCTGTTCGCCGGCTTCCCGCCGCCCAAGAGCGCCGCGCGCCGAACCTTCTTCGAGGAATTCGCCAACGCCCGCGCAACCCTGATCTTCTACGAGGGCGCGTCGCGGGTGGCCGACTGCCTGGCCGACATGGCCGCCGTGTTCGGGGCGACGCGCGAGGCCGCCGTGTGCCGCGAGCTGACCAAGCTCTACGAGACCTGCGTGCGCGGCCCGCTCGCCGAGCTGGCCGCCGACCCGCGCTTCGAGACCCCCAAGGGCGAGATCGTCATCCTGGTCGGTCCCGGCGCCGAAAAGGCCGCCAGCGTCGACGACGCCGAGGCGGCCCTGCGCGAGGCCATGACTCGCCTGCCGCTGGGCGAGGCCGCCTCGGAGGTGGCCAAGGCCCTGGGTCTTTCGCGAAAGGACCTCTATCGCCAGGCCCTGGCGCTGAAGGAGCGGGCCTGATGACCGCCGGCGCCCGCCCCCCTCGCGATCCCCCCCATCGGGCCAGGCAGGCGCGCGGCGCGGCGGCGCGCAAGCTGGGTCGACGGGCCGAGGTTCTGGCGGCGCTATGGCTGATGGCCAAGGGCTATCGCGTCCTGGGCTTCCGCCTGCCCACCCCTCTGGGCGAGATCGATCTGCTGGCGCAACGCGGACGGGTCCTGGCCGTTGTGGAAGTCAAACAGAGAACGACGATCGAGGACGCCCTGGACGCCGTGACGCCCACTCAGCGCGACCGGCTGCGCCGCGCCGCCGCCCACTTGGCCGCGCATCGTTCGGGCCTGCGCGATCTCTTGGTGCGCCTGGACCTGATCGCCCTGGCGCCTGGACGCGCGCCGCGGCATCTCGTCGACGCCTGGTCGGGGGCCTGACATGACCCGCGAGGAAGCCGAGGCGATCCTGATCAAGGCCGGCGAGGGTCCCGACGAGGGCTTTCCGCTGTTCGAGGCCGCTCTGGCCTGCGCGGTCCACGACGACCCCAGCCGCGACACCGCCCCGGCCGTCGCCCTGGCCGAGGACGCCGCCGAGCGCCTGCGCCGCCGCGCCGAGGCGGAGTCGCCGGAGGAGGCGGTGGCCGAGACCCTGGCCGGCGACCTGCGCCTGACCGGCGACGTCCTGACCTACGATCACCCCGACAACGCCGACGTCATCGCCATCGCCGAACGCCGCAAGGGTCTTCCCGTCGCGCTCGGGGTCTTCTACCTGCACGCCGCCCGCGCCGCCGGGCTGGAGCTGTACGGCGTCGACTTTCCGGGCCACTTCCTGCTGCGCATCGAGACCGAGGAAGGCCCGCTGGCCCTCGATCCCTTCAGCGAGGGCCGGGTCGTCCTGCCGTCGGAGCTGTCGCGCCGGGCGCTGCGCACCGGCCTGATGCCCGACGTGGCCTCGCGGCTGGAGCTGCTGATGGCGCCGATCTCGGACCGCGCGGTGCTGATCCGCCTGCAGAACAACATCTTCGCCCGCGCCCAGCAGGCCAAGGACTGGGTTCGCGCCGAGCGCTCGGCCCTGCGCCGGGCCCTGCTGAATCCCAAGGACCACCGCCCCTGGCTGGACGTCGCCGCCGCCCGCGAGGGCCAGGGCGCCCTGGCCGGCGCGTTGCAGGCCCTGTCGCGCGCCCAGATCCTCGACGGCGGCGCGGCCATCGCGGCGCGGGCGGCGCGGGAACGGATGCGGTTGCGGCTGAACTGATGCACAAGGAGAGCACACTGATCGCCGCTCACAAGCACTGCTTTCGGCAGGAGCGCGAGGTAATGGAGAGCACTATCTGCGGCTGCTTCTATTGCCTGGAAAGCTTCCCGCCGAGCGAAATCGAGGACTGGGCCGACGATGGACCGCCGACCGCGCTCTGCCCACGCTGTGGGATCGATTCGGTCATCGGCGACGCCTCAGGCTTCCCGGTGGTCGACAAAGCCTTCCTCGGCGACATGAATGTCTACTGGTTCCAGAGAACAGTCTCTTCCAGGGGCCTCTACGCTCGAGAAGTCCGTCACAGAGCGAAATGGGCTTGGCTAGCTGCCCGCGATTGGTTCGCAGGCCTACGCAGCTGACTCCGACACTCAGCGAAATAGGCTCGCAATCTCACTATTCGCGATTAACTAGACAGTCGCCGCCCTCCAGGTCTGGCGCGCACATCATACCCCAGGAGTCCCCATGTCGCTGCGAGTCGCCGTCCAGATGGATCCCGTCCTGGGGATCAACATCGACACCGACACGACCTTCCTGATGATGATGGAGGCCCAGAACCGCGGTCACAGGCTGTGGTTCTACACCCCCGACAAGCTGTCGCTGGAGGATGGTCGCGTCTTCGCCCGCGCCCAGCCGCTGGAGGTGTTCGCCGAGAAGGGCGCGCACGCGCGTCTGGGCGAAACCGTCGTTCTGGACATGAGGGACGACGTCGACGTGGTGCTGATGCGCCAGGATCCGCCGTTCGACATGGCCTACATCACGGCCACGCACTTTCTGGAGAAGGTGCACCCCCACACCCTGGTCGTGAACAACCCGGCCGAGGTGCGCAACGCGCCCGAGAAGCTGTTCGTCACCGACTTTCCCGGCGTGCAGCCGCCGACCCTAATCACCAGCGACCACGAGGCGATCTACGACTTTCGCGCCCGGCACGGCGACATCGTGCTGAAGCCGCTCTACGGCGGCGGCGGCTCGGGCGTGGCGCGGTTGCTGAAGGACGATCCCAATCTCGACGCCCTCCTGGAACTGCACGCCATGATCGGACGCGAGCAGGTCATCGCCCAGAAGTTCGTCCCGGCCGTCAGCAAGGGCGACAAGCGCGTCCTGCTGATCGACGGCGAGCCCGTCGGCGCCATCAACCGGGTGCCCGCCAGCGGCCAGGTGCGCTCGAACCTGCGGGTCGGCGGTCGCGCCGAGGCGGTGGAGCTGACCGCCCGCGACAAGGAGCTCTGCGCGATTATCGGCCCCGAGCTGAAGCGTCGCGGCCTGCTGTTCGTCGGCATCGACGTGATCGGCGAATACCTGACGGAAATTAATGTTACATCCCCCACCGGAGCTCAGCAGCTCAAGCGCTTTACGGGCGTGGACGCGGCGGCTGTTCTTTGGGACCGCATTGATGACATTTGTGCGAATGGTGGGTAACTCTGGAAAAATAACAATTCTTCCTGAAATGTTCGTTTTTCGTTCTTGATGTATTTCGCGCGCCGTGGTGACCCTTGTGGATAAATTGACAGTCCACAAGGAGGGCGGATGGCCGCCAAGGTCGTCACGGTCGCGTTCGAAGGCGTAGAGGCGCGTCGCGTCGACGTCGAGGTGCAGCTGACCACCGGCCAGCACGTGTTCGTGGTGGTGGGCCTGGCCGACAAGGCCGTCGCCGAGAGCCGCGAACGGGTGCGCGGCGCCTTCGCCGGCCTGGGCTTGGCGCTGCCCGGCAAGCGCATCGTCGCCAATCTGGCCCCGGCCGACATGCCCAAGGAGGGCACGCACTTCGACCTGCCGATCGCCCTGGCGGTGATGGCGGCCCTGGGCGTCATCCCGATGGACGCTCTGGACGGCTGGGCGGCGATGGGCGAGCTGTCCCTCGACGGCCGCATCGTCCCCGCCGCCGGGGCCCTGCCGGCGGCGATGGCGGCCGGCGCGATGGGCCTGGGCCTGATCTGCCCGGAGGCCTCCGGCCCCGAAGCCGCGTGGGCCGGCGACACCCGCATCCTGGCTCCGCGCTCGCTGGTCTCGCTGATCAATCACTTCCGTGGGAGCCAGATTCTCGGCGCCCCGGCGCCGGGTCCGATTCTGGAGGGCGAGCGGCCCAAGGACCTGCGTGACGTGAAGGGCCAGGAGCACGCCAAGCGCGCGCTGGAGATCGCCGCCGCCGGCGGTCACAACCTGCTGTTCGTCGGCCCGCCGGGCTCGGGCAAGTCGATGCTGGCCCAGCGCCTGCCCGGCCTGCTGCCGCCGTTGACCTCCAGCGAGCTGCTGGAGACCTCGATGGTCCATTCGGTGGCTGGGCTGATCGCGCGCGGCGCCCTGACCCGGAACCGGCCCTTCAGATCGCCGCATCACTCGGCCAGCATGGCCGCGCTGACCGGCGGCGGACATCGCGCCAAGCCCGGCGAGGTGTCGCTGGCCCACAATGGGGTGCTGTTTCTCGACGAGCTGCCCGAGTTCGGCGTCCAGGCGCTGGACAGCCTGCGCGCGCCGCTGGAGACCGGCGAGGTGATGGTCGCCCGCGCCAACGCCCACGTCCGCTACCCCGCGCGCGTGCAGCTGGTGGCGGCCATGAACCCCTGCCGTTGCGGCCATGGCGGGCCTGGGCGCGGCGCCTGCGGCAAGGCGCCCCGCTGCCAGAAGGATTATCAAGGCCGCGTCTCGGGTCCGCTGATGGATCGCATCGACCTCGCCGTCGACATGCCCGCCGTCACCGCCGCCGACCTTTCCCTGCCGCCGCCCGCCGAGGGGTCCGCCGAGGTCGCC
>NZ_SZWJ01000153.1:0-4907 GCF_012184455.1 Caulobacter sp. SSI4214
TCGCGGTCGGGGACGCCCTGGCCGGGCCGGTACGCGCGCAGACGCTCCATCCGCTCCCAGGCGACGGCCTCGCGCTCGAAGGCGGCCTCGTTCTCGCAGCTCTCGCCGCGCCAGGCCTCGAAAGCGGCGCGATCGGCGTCCGAGCACGTCGCGGCGTCAAGCCGGACCACCCACTGGGCGGCCGCCAGCCTCACCGCTTCGCGTCGTGATCCCGTCTCCCGCCCCATGAGCGCCCTTCGTCGACCCTGCTCTTGCGTCCGATACGCCGTCCGAGCTTGTCGGAACAGGAGCGCAGACCCTTCACCAGATGCTTCTCAACAGTAGAGACGGACAGCCCCATCCGAACCGCTATCTCCTCCGGCGAGAGGCTATAAACTTTTCGCAACGTGAAGACGCGGCGACACTGTGTCGGAAGTTCGGCGATCGCCTCGGCCAGCGCGCGCAGCTCCTCGCGCGACTCAAGAATGCTGTGCGCGCCGGGGGCCTCGTCGATCGGTTCGATGCGATCGAAATCGGCGACGGCGGTGATGGTCAGCACCTTGCGCCGGCGCAGGGCGTCGAGGGCGCTGTTGCGCAGGATGCGGGTGCAGAACGCCCCCGGATTGCTGACCTCGCGCCAGGTCTTGCAGGCGATGGCGCGGGCGAAGGTCTCGTGGACCAGATCTTCCGGATCGGTCTGGCCGTCGCGGCAGAACTGCCGCGCATAGGCCAGCAGGTCCGGTTCCAGCGGCAGGATTTCCCGCCGGAACCAGGCGCGCCGATCTTCATCCTCTTGCGCCATGAACGCTCCCCTCGGGGCGCAGCCAAGCCCATCGCGCGCGGGTTGGCAAGCCGGCGAGGCCGCCAGCGCCGTCGCCGACGCCGAATGCCCGCCGCTTGATCATCGCCTGACCGGGCGGAGTCGCCAATCAGTCCTCGATCGGACGATTCCGCGTGTCCTTGAGGAAAAGCCCGCCGACGACCGCGGTCACCGCCGCGATGATCACCGGGTACCAGAGCCCAGAATAGATATCGCCGGTCGCGGCCACGATGGCGAAAGCCGTGGTCGGCAGGAAGCCGCCGAACCAGCCGTTGCCGATGTGGTAGGGCAGTGACATGGCCGTGTAGCGGATCCTCGTCGGGAAAAGCTCGACCAGCATGGCGGCGATCGGGCCGTAGACCATGGTCACGTAGATGACCAGCAGCGCCAGCAGGCCCACGACCTTGGGCTGGTCGACCCGCTTGGCGTCGGCTTTGGCCGGATAGCCGGCGACCTTCAACTGGTCGGCCAGCTCGCCTTCCCAGGCCTTGCGCGCGGCGGCGAAGGCCTTGCCCGTCGCGCCGGCCGGATCGAAGCCCGACAGGGTGACGCGGCCGACCTGGACCGTGGTCGGCGCGCCGGCCCCAGCGTCGATCACGCGATACGGCGCCCCGGCCTTGGCCAGCGCGGCCTTGGCCACGTCGCAAGGGCTGTTGAACTTGGCCTTGCCGATCAGGTCGAACTGGAAGGCGCAGGTGGCCGGGTCGGTCGAGACCGTGACGGGCGCGGCCGCCTCGGCCTGGGCCAGCATCGGGTTGGCCGCGACGGTCAGCGCCTTGAAGATCGGGAAATAGGTGGCCGCCGCCAGCAGGCACCCGGCCAGGATGATCCACTTGCGGCCGATCCTGTCCGACAGCCAGCCGAAGATCACGAAGAACGGCGTGCCGATCAGCAGGCCCGCGGCCACCAGCAGGTTGGCCTGGGCGCCGTCCAGCTTGAGCACCTTCTCCAGGAAGAACAGGGCGTAGAACTGGCCGGTGTACCAGACCACCGCCTGGCCCATCGTCAGACCGACCAGCGCCAGCAGCACGATCTTCAGGTTCGCCCACTGACCGAACGCTTCGGCCAGCGGCTTCTTGGTCCCCTTCCCCTCGGCGATCATCCGCTGGAAGGTCGGGCTCTCGTGCAGCTTCAGGCGGATCCACAGCGAGACGCCCAACAGCAGCAGCGACACCAGGAACGGGATGCGCCAGGCCCAGGCCTTGAAGGCGTCTTCGCCCAGGTGCGTCCGCGTGGCCAGGATCACGGCCAGCGACAGGAAGAGCCCGATGGTCGCCGTCGTCTGGATCCAGCTGGTGTAGAAGCCCCGCTTACCCGCCGGCGCGTGCTCGGCGACATAGGTCGCCGCCCCGCCGTACTCGCCGCCCAGCGCCAGGCCCTGGACCAGGCGCATGACCACCAGGGCGATCGGCGCGGCCACGCCGATCTGGGCGTAGGAAGGCAAAAGGCCGACCACGAAGGTCGATAGGCCCATCAGCAGCATGGTGATCAGGAAAGTGTTCTTGCGGCCCCAAAGGTCGCCCAGCCGGCCGAAGATCACCGCGCCCAGCGGCCGGATCGCGAAGCCCGCCGCGAAGGCCAGCAAAGCCAGGATGAAGCCGGTCGTCTCGTTGACGCCCGAGAAGAAATGGCTGGTGATGATCGGCGCCAGCGAGCCGTAGAGATAGAAGTCGTACCACTCGAACACCGTGCCCAGGGACGACGCCCCGATCACCAGCACATCGCGTCCCCCGCCCTGCTTCGCTTCGCCGGACGCGGCCTGGACCTCAGCCCCCATCGACAACTCCTCCCCCTTGATCGCGCCGCGTTCCCCCGCGGTCGCCCATGCTTGAGCAACCCTAGCTCAGCGAACGCGACTCTCGCGAGCCGCAAATTTGATAGCGGTCACTTTCTTGCCCTGGACGCGACGGGTTGTCGCAACCTCACGCTTGAGGCGGTTGGCCCCGCGTGTCGTCCCTGCACCCGACGGTCAAGCTCGGACCGTCACAACAAAGGGTGTTCAAAATGAACGTCTCCAGCCTCTCCGCCGTCCGTCCTCAAATGGCCGTGCGCGCGCCCGAAGCCCTCGAAAGAGGGCCCGACCGTGACGGCGACGCCGACGACGGCGGCAAGACCGCCGCCATCAAGGCCGCGCCGGCTCAAGGCACGGGTCTTCGGGTGGACACCACGGCGTAAGGCCGAGGAGTCCATGCCTTGGGGAGGACCCCGCCCCGACGCCCCCCAAGCCGGCGTGGTCCTCCCCTTCTTTCCAGCCCCTCGAAGCGCTAAGCCTGTCGCCGACCTTCGCAACGAGAGCCGCCGACATGACCGTTTCCCGGATCGCCCGCCGCGCCATGCTGGGCGGCGCCCTTCTCCTGGCCCTCGCCTCGCCCGCTCTCGCCGCCGGCAAGCCGCGCGTGGCGATCGAGACCGACAAGGGGACGATCGTGGTCGAGCTGGAAGACAAGAAGGCGCCGATCACCTCGGCCAACTTCCTGGCCTATGTCGACCGCCATCGCTACGACGGCGGCGCCTTCTTCCGCGCCAACCGGGCCAAGGGCGAGCCCGGCGGCGGCTCGATCCAGGGCGCGCCCAAGCCCTATTCCCGCCGGATGCCGGCCATCGCCCACGAGAGCACGCTGAAGACGGGCCTGCGCCACAAGGCGGGCGCGATCTCGATGGGTCGCGACGCGCCGGGCACCGCCACGGCCGACTTCTTCATCTGCGCCAGCCCCCAGCCCTATCTCGACGCCAAGCCAGGCAAGAGCGACGCCGACGCCGGCTACGCGGTCTTTGGCCAGGTGGTGTCGGGCATGGACGTCGTGAAGAAGATCCTCGCCGGCCGCACCGACGGCCCCGCCACCGTCCCGGCCATGAAGGGCCAGATGCTGAACCCGCCGGTGAAGATCATCGCGATGAAGCGCCTGGGGTAGAGCGCGGACGCCGGTTGACGGCTCGGGGAGTATGAGGCTTCCATAAGCCCAGCGCGCCCCTGGAGCGCCGCCTGTCCGCGGCAAGGGAGATCCTCCCGTCCAGTCAGACCTGAAGTCTTACGAACCCTTCTTCCGGCCTTCGTAAGCGGACGATCGGCCATGGGAAGGAAGGTTTGCCATGAGCCGCGCGCTCACGCCCAAAACTCGGATCGAGACCCTGCGCAAGGACGCCAAGCGGTGGCTGAAGGCCCTGCGCGCCGGCGCCGCGGACGCCCGCGCCCGCCTCACCGCCGTCTGGCCGGACGCGCCGGCCGAACCGTCTCTGCGCGACATTCATCACGCCCTGGCCCGCGAATATGGCCAGGAGAGCTGGATCGCCCTCAAGGGCGCCGTCGACGACCTGGCCATCGAACGCCAGAGCCGCGCCCAGCGGATCGAGGCGATCCTTCGCCACGGGTGGGACGGCGAGCCAGCTATCGCCCGTCGCATTCTCAAGCGCCATCCCGACCTGGCGACCGACAGCCTGTTCACGGCCGCCGCCGCCGGCGATCTGGCGACGGTCGAGCGGCATCTGGCCCGCGACCCGGACGCCGCCCGGCGCGTGGATCCGTCGCGCGGCTGGACGGCCCTGGCGCATGTCGCCTACGGCCGGCTGGACGACGTCAACGGCCTGGCCATGGCCCGCCTGCTGCTGGACGCCGGGGCCGATCCGAACTTCGGCTTCACCGACGACTGGGAGACGCCGTTCAAGGTGCTGACCGGGGCGATCGGCCTGGGCGAAGGCGCGAAATCCAGCCATCCGCAAGCCGAGGCGATGGTCGCCCTGCTGATCGCGGCGGGGGCGGACGCCTACGACTCCCAGTCGCTGTACGACGTGTCGATCGTGGGGGCCGACACCCATTGGTACGACATTCTGTGGCGCCACGCCGACGCGGCGGGGAAGCTCGACGACTGGCGGGTCCAGGGACCCGACCGCCTGGGCGATGGCCTGGGCTGCTCGACGCTGGACTATCTGCTGGGGAACGCCGTCGGCCAGAACCACCTGGACCGCGCGCGATGGCTGCTGGAGCGCGGCGCGGACGCCGGGACGCTTCACGCCTACGCCAAGCGGCCCGTGCATACGGTCGCGCGGTTATCGGGCTTCGCGGCCATGGCGGCGCTGCTGGAGGCCCACGGCGCGCGGCCGGAGGCCCTGG
>NZ_SZWJ01000154.1:0-4413 GCF_012184455.1 Caulobacter sp. SSI4214
AGCCGGCCAAGGCCACGGCGGTTTCGGGCGCGCGCGTTCGCTCGCCGCCATAGCGGGCGGTGGCGATCGGCGCATCGGGATCGTCGGCGGGGGCGGACGCGGAGGGACCGCCGGCCAAGGTCAGGGTCTGGTTGAATTCTTCGGGCGCATGAGTCGACAGGGCCGTCGCCGTCGTCCCCGCGATCGCGAGGCCGGCCGCCGCCAGCAGACATCCGAGCGCGACGCGTCGCATCTCGTCCAGCTCCCCATTCCCCTGACGTCGAGGTTAATGACGTCCACACACCCTGTATAGACATCCCGCGTGACAGCCCTTGCGCGCAAGGGGAAATCATTTCGCGTCGAAGGGGTTTCAGTGACCCGGTTTGGGTTCGAAGGAGCGCTTTTCCTTCAGTTTGACGCACGCCTCGTCGGGCTTTCGGCCGTGCTGAGGCTTGGGCTCGCACTTGGGAAAGCAGACGTTCCGCATAGGGTCCTGGTTCTGAAAGCCGCTGGTCATGGCTTTTCCTCCCGCACGCTATTAACCTTAATTTATCACGCCGCAGGGCTGGTTTCGTTGATCAATCGCACATCCACGGAGACGTGAAGACGCGAGGAGCCGGGGTCGCCCAGGATCGCGCCCGACACCGGCAGGGCCTGGGCGGGCGTGCGCGTGGCGGCGACCCGAATGAGGTCGGAGGACTCGGCCAGGCCGTTCGTCGGATCGAACTCCAGCCAGCCCAGGTCGGGCAGGAACACCTCGCACCAGGCATGGGTGGCGCCCGCCCCCCGGATCGCCGCGCCGGGCGAGTGGATGTAGCCGGTGGCGAACAGGGCCGCGTAGCCCAGGCGGCGCAGGGCCTCGACCATCAGCCAGGCCAGGTCGCGGCAGGCGCCGCCGCGCGCCTGCAAGGTCTCGACGGGGCTCCTTACCCCTTCTTCCTCGCGCGCTTGGTATTCGAACTGCTGGTGGATCAGCGTGTTGACGCGCAGCAGGAAGGCCAGGGCCGGCTCGTCGCGATGCGCGTGCAGGCCGCGCAGCCAGCGCAGCAGCACCGCGTCCGGATCGTCGGTGACCGGCGCGATGAACGGTTCGAGCGTCGCGCGGTCCTCGCGCGAATAGACGATCGGGGTCAGGGTGTCCGGGTTCTCGACCCGCTGCGGGGCCAGAGGGGCGGGGTAGCGGTCGATGACCAGCTCGCTGGCCACCCGCATGGCGTCGGCCTGGCCCGTCGGCTGAAACAGGCAGACGCAGTTGCCGTTGGCGTCGTAGCTCCAGCGGGTCTGGCCGGGCGGAAACAGGCGCAAGCTGGCCTCGACGATCCGCAGGGCGTGACTGTCGCGCGGCCGGATCAGCAGCCGCTGCGGGCCGAACCGCACCGGGCGCTCGTAATAGTACCGCGTCTCGTGAAAAATGCGCAGCCGTCCCATGCCGAAGCCAGAACGCCTCCGGCCAGGGGCGGTTCCTGTCTCCCTAGGCTAGGAAGCCAGCCTCGGCGAATTCCAGCATCCGGCCCAGCAGCGCCATCACGTCCGACTCGCTGGTCTGACCCTCCGACAGCACGTTCAGGCGGTCGAACTCGGCGAAGCGGTTGTTGTGCAACATGCCCAGCGTGAAGTGCAGCCGCCAGTAGACGTCTTCCGGCGACAGGTCCGGGCGGGCCTTGAGCAGGGCGTCGGAGAAGCGGCGCAGGTGCGAGACGTCGGTCTTCAGCACGTTGCGGATCTCGTCGGTGCCCTCGCTTCGGGCGCGGATTAGGAACTGCAGCGAGATGCGGCGCTCGTGGTCCGGCGCCAGCCAGCGCAGGGGCGGGGTCAGCAGGGCGGCCAGGATCTCGCGCAGCGGCGGATCGCCGGCGTTACGGTCGTTGGCCTCGTGCAGCATCTTGGCCCGCTCGCGATTGAGCTCGGCCGTCCGCCGCTTGAAGATCTCGAACAGCAGGGCGTCCTTGGAGCCGAAATGATAGTTCACCGAGGCCAGGTTGACGCCCGCCGCCGCGGTGATGTCGCGCACCGAGACGTTCTGGAAGCCGTGCAGCGCGAACAGGCGCTCGGCGGCGACGAAGACCAGGTTCTTGGTGGCGGCCTCGGTTTCGGCCGCTTCTACTTCGTGCGAGGCGGCGGCGTCGGTGGTCGGACTCACTTAGTATTCCCCTTTACCCATGGGGAACTCTTACGACTGTTCGAATTTGGCGCAAGCGTCAAGATCGCCGCTGAGCGGTGTGCTAGAGCGTGATAGCCGAAAGTATGAGCGGTTTCGGCGGTTATCACGCTCTAAATGTTTGATTTAGAGCCTTATTTTCCGCTCGAACGATTCCATTCGAGCGGATAAGGCTCTAGCCGGCGATGGTCGCCGGGCGGGCGCTCATCCGGCCCTTCAGGGCCTGGCGCAGCAGCGGCCGGGCGATCGCCGCGGTAAGGATCAACGGCGCCAGCAGCAGGGCCAGGGCCTTGCGTCGTTTGCTGTCGGCGCGCTTGAGGAAGTAGCGCACCAGGCCCTTGCCCTTGTGCCACTCGATGACCAGCGGGTTCTCGCGGCTGGTCGAGCCGACATGGACGATTCGGGCGTTGGGCTGGAACAGCACGCTTCCGCCATGCTTCCGGGCCCGCCAGCACAGGTCGATGTCCTCGACGTGCAGGAAGAAGCCCTCGTCAAAGCCGCCCAGCAAATGAAAGTCGCGCGCCGTCATGTAGAAGCAGGCGCCCGAGATCGTAGGGGTGTCCACCGGGTAGGACGGCGGGGGCTCGTCCTCCCGGTGGATCTCGAAGCGGCGCAGCGGGGGCAGGGTGGCGCTAAGCTTCGAGAGGCTGAGCAGGGTCGTGACGGGCGTGATCTCGCCGCGTCGCGCGCCCCGCTGTTCTGTTCCGTCGAGATTGAAGACCCGCGCCCCGACCACGCAGGGGGAGGGACGATCGCGGGCGGCGTCGACCAGGGCCGCGACCGCGCCGGGGGTCAGAAAGGCGTCGGGATTGAGGAACACCAGGTCCTCGCCCTTGGCGGCCGCGGCGCCCAGATTAGCGGCGCGGGCGAAGCCGATATTGCCCAGGCCGCGCAGCAGGCGCACGCGCGGCTCGCGACGCGAAAGCTCGCGCAGCCAGGCGGCGTCGACGGGAGTCGAACCGTTGTCGACGATGATGAACTCGTCCACGGCCGGCTCCGCCAGGACGTGGCGGACGCTTTCTATCAGCGCCGGGCCGGTCATGTAGACCACCATGATCAGCGACAGGCGCGGGGCGCGGAGGTCCGGGGCCGCGGCGAGGGCATGGGCGGGATCGATCGAGACGTACATGCTCTGGGTCCTCGGCCGCGCCGCGTCGGCTTTGCCGGGTGCTGCGTTAAAGGTAGTTTCATAAAAACTGTAGTTGCGTCTTTCTCCGTTCGCAAGAGGCCTTTCAACCTCAAGAACCGATTGTTGCGTTTTAATGTAATGTGTAACAACTAGCGGGCGCCCACGCGGGGCGCGGAGTCTGGCTTACCGATGTCACGAACGGCGATGAACCCGGCCAAGGCCGCGCTCACCAAGTCCCTTCGCCGCGAGGCGGGGCGGTGGCTGAAGAGCGCGCGCGAGGCCGCGGGCCTGACCCAGGCCGAACTGGCCGAGCGCATGGGGCTTCGCTACTACACCTTCGTCTCGCAGGTGGAGAACGGCCTGGGCCGCGTGCCGATCGAGACCCAGGCGATCTGGGCGCGGACCCTGGGCCTGGACCCGGGCCCCTTCGCCCGCACCCTGCTGCGCTATTACGAACCCGAACTCCACCGTCTGCTGTTCGAGGACGGCGTCGACGCGGGCGACGCGCCGTTGGCGGCCCAGGCCTGACGCCGTCATGGGAGAGGTCCTAGCCTTCGCCCCCCGGTCGCCCGCCGGCGACTGGAGCCCCAACGAGCGGGGCCTGCTGATGCTGCTCACCCAGCAGCTGTCGGCCAGCTATGGCGAGGTCGATGGCGTCTTTGGCCAGACCGACTCTGGCGATCCCTGGTACGTCGTCACCGACGCCAACCAGGACGTTCTGGTCCACATCGCCCGCATCGACGGGCAGTTCGTGGTGCACGACGCGGCGCTGGACATGTTCCACCAGGTCGGCAGCCTGTGGAGCGCGCTGCGTCAGGTGATGTCCGGCGGCGCGCCCAGCGACCCGAACGCGGTGGTGGTCTCTTTCAATCCCGCCAGCCGCGAGGCTCAGTCGTTCCTGTCGCTGGTCGTCGCGGTCGGCCTCTATCTGGAAATGCGCGGCGTCGATGTGGGCGGGGCGGGCCGGCTGAACTTCGACAATCTGCCGCGCGCCGACGATCCGATGATGCAGGCCGTGGCGGCCAAGCTGGTCGCGGCGCTCAATCTCGAGGCCGAGCGCGGCCAGACCCACGCGGCCGCGCCGAGCGTCGCCCCGGCCGAGGTTCCCGCCGCGCCGGTCAAGCCGCAGGCGCTTCACGCCATCGCG
>NZ_SZWJ01000155.1:0-4407 GCF_012184455.1 Caulobacter sp. SSI4214
GCGGGCCTGGAACAGCTGCGCGCCGCCCAGGGCGAGCCCCAGACGACGGTGATCGTCCGCGAGCAGAGCGACTATTACCACGCCACCAAGACCACGATCTTCAACGCCCTGCTGAACACCATCGACCTGAGCCAGCTGGCCCAGCTCGACCACAAGCAGGCGGCCGAGGAGATCCGCGACATCGTCGCCGAGCTGGTGGCGATCAAGAACGTCTCGATGTCGGTGGCCGAGCAGGAGCACCTGGTCCAGGACATCATCAACGACGTCCTCGGCTACGGTCCGCTGGAGCCGCTGCTGTCCCGCGACGACATCGCCGACATCATGGTCAACGGCGCGCACCGGGTGTTCATCGAAGTCGGCGGCAAGGTCCAGCTGACCAATGTCCGCTTCCGCGACAACCTGCAGCTGATGAACATCTGCCAGCGGATCGTCAGCCAGGTCGGCCGCCGGGTCGACGAAAGCTCGCCGATCTGCGACGCCCGCCTGCCCGACGGCAGCCGCGTCAACGTCATCGCCCCGCCCTTGGCGCTGGATGGTCCGACCCTGACCATCCGGAAGTTCAAGAAGGACAAGCTGACCATGAAGAACCTGGTGGAGTTCGCCTCCATCAGCCCGGAAGGGGCGCGGGTTCTGGGGGTCATCGGCGCCTGCCGCTGCAACGTGATCATCTCGGGCGGCACCGGCTCGGGCAAGACGACCCTGCTCAACACGCTGACCGCGTTCATCGACCCCACCGAGCGGGTCGTGACCTGCGAGGACGCGGCCGAACTGCAGCTGCAGCAGCCGCACGTGGTGCGTCTGGAAACCCGGCCGCCGAACCTGGAAGGCAGCGGCGCGGTCACCATGCGCGACCTGGTCAAGAACTGTCTGCGGATGCGTCCCGAACGCATCATCGTCGGCGAAGTGCGCGGTCCCGAGGCCTTCGACCTGCTGCAGGCGATGAACACCGGCCACGACGGCTCGATGGGCACGCTGCACGCCAACAGCCCGCGCGAGGCCATCAGCCGCGTCGAGAGCATGATCACCATGGGCGGCTATGGCCTGCCGTCTAAGACCATCAAGGAAATGATCGTCGGCTCGGTCGACGTTATCGTCCAGGCGGCGCGCCTGCGCGACGGTTCGCGCCGCATCACCCACATCACCGAGGTCGTCGGCCTGGAAGGCGACGTGATCGTCACCCAGGACCTCTTCGTCTACGAGATCACCGGCGAGGACGAGAACGGCAAGGTCGTGGGCCGCCACCGCTCCACCGGCATCGCCCGGCCGCGCTTCTGGGACCGCGCCCGCTATTACGGGCTGGAGCGCGAGCTGGCCGAAGCCCTCGACGCGGCGGAGTAGCGCGATGCTGTTCATCATCGCCGGCGTTCTGGGCTTCATCACCATCGCGGGCCTGGGCTTCGCCTTCGCCGGAGGCGACAGCAACGCGGCCAAGGCCGCCAAGCGCGCCCAGCTGATCGCCGGGGGCGGTCAGCGTCAGGCCGCCGTGCGGGCCAAGGCCGCCGCCAACACGCCGGACGTGCGCCGCGCGGCCATTCTCAAGGCGTTGAAGGACCAGGACCGCAAGCAGAAGAAGGCCTCGCTGACCGTCGAGGCCCGGATGCGCGCCGCCGGCCTCGGCGACAATGTGAAGATGTTCTGGATCGCCAGCGCCGGATTGGGCGTCGTGGTGGCCCTGATCATCCTGACCCTGGGCCAGTCGCCGCTGATCGCCCTGGGCGCGGCCTTCGCCGCCGGGGTGGGCCTGCCGCGCTGGGTGCTGGGCATGTTGGCCAAGAGCCGCATCCAGAAGTTCACCGAGGCCTTCGCCGACGCCGTCGACATCATCGTGCGCGGCGTCAAGTCGGGCCTGCCGGTCCACGACTGCCTGAAGATCATCGGCAAGGAGAGCCCCGAGCCCCTGGCCGGCGAGTTCCGCATCCTGACCGAGAACATCGGCATGGGCGTGCCGATGGATGCGGCGCTGGAGAAGATGTACGAGCGGATGCCGACCAGCGAGCTGCGCTTCTTCTCGATCGTTCTGGCCATCCAGCAGAAGACCGGCGGCAACCTGGCCGAGGCCCTGGGCAACCTCTCCACCGTGCTGCGCTCGCGCAAGCTGATGAAGGAGAAGATCAAGGCCCTGTCGGCCGAAGCCGTCGCCTCGGCCTTCATCATCGGCTGTCTGCCGCCCGGCGTCGTCACCATGATCAGCGTGACCTCGCCCGAATACATGAAGCCGCTGTTCACCGATCCGCGCGGTCACCTGATGCTGCTGGCCGGCGCGGTCCTGATGACCTGCGGCATCCTGCTGATGCGCAAGATGATCAACTTCAAGTTCTAGGGGGGGAGGATCGCGTGAATCTCGTCGACGCCCTGACCGACCCCTCGAACCTGCTGACGGTCTTCATCGCCGTGGTGGTGTTCGCCACGATCATCACCCTGACCTCGCCGCTGATGCGCAACTCCAACCTGGAGGGGCGCCTGAAGTCGGTGGCCAACCGCCGCGAGGAGCTGCGCCGCCGTTCGCGCCAGACGATCGCCGCGCGGGGCGGCGGCACGCTGCGCCACCAAGACGAGGGCCTCTACAAGAACGTCGTGGACCGGCTGCAGCTGTCGCGGCTGCTGGAGGACCCCAAGGTCGTGGACAAGCTGGCCCAGGCCGGATTCCGGGGCCCCCGGCCCGTGACGACCTTCTACTTCTTCCGCTTCGTCGCGCCGTTCGTGTTCGCCGCGGTCGTCGCCTTCTACCTCTACGTGGTCAACAGCTTCGGCCTCCTGCCGCTCCAGAAGCTCTGCGCCTGCGTCGCGGCCCTGGCCATCGGCTACTACGCGCCGAACGTCTACATCACCAACGTCGCCCAGAAGCGCCGCGAGTCGATCGTGGCGGCCTTTCCCGACGCGCTGGACCTGCTGCTGATCTGCGTGGAAAGCGGCATGTCGATCGAGGCCGCCATCCAGAAGGTCGGCGCGGAGGTCGGCGCCTCGTCGATGGAGCTGGCCGAGGAGCTCAGCCTGCTGACCGCCGAGCTGTCGTACCTGCCCGACCGCCGCCTGGCCTATGAGGGCTTGGCCCGCCGGGTCAACTATCCGGGCATCAAGTCCGTCGCGACGGCCATGATCCAGGCCGAACGCTACGGCACGCCGCTGGGCACGGCGCTGCGGGTCATGGCCAAGGAGAACCGCGAACTGCGCCTGTCGGCCGCCGAAAAGAAGGCCGCCGCCCTGCCGGCCCAGCTGACCGTGCCGATGATCCTGTTCTTCCTGCCGGTGCTGTTCCTGATGATCCTGGGCCCGGCGATCATGAAGATCATGGACGTGTTCGGGAAACACTGAGGCGGGGGCGCGCGCTCGTCTCTGGCGTTTGCCCGCCGGACATTTCGGACAGACCGACCTCCCCGGCGAACGCCGGGGCCCAGATTCATCCAGGTCGGCTGACGATGACGCGCCATCGCCCCGCGCCGAACGGACGGACGTCGGCGGGCTCGATCTGGGTCCCGGCCTTTGCCGGGAAGATCGGATTTCTGGGGGAGGGTTGGGGGCTGGGGCCTGGGGGCGAGCCTGGGCGGTCGTCGTTCATTTTGCTCCCCCGCGATGCGGGGGAACTGCCGCGAAGCGGCTGGGGGGCGAGCTGGAGATCGGCCGCGTTAGCACCCTCCGGCTCTCTGGGCCACCTCCCCCGCATCGCGGGGGAGGATTCTGCCAGCAATCCACGCCGCCGCGACATTCCAAATGCTCGCTATTCCCGCCGTAGCGGCGGTAGCCCCCTCGCTCGCGCGTGTCGGGGGTGAAATCCCTCGCCCTACTTCACCCACTGGGCCAGCCAGTCGGCGATCGACTGGGGCGTCATGTGGCGGGCGTCGGTCAGGGCGAACAGGGCGTCCGGGTTGACCAGCTTGCCCTTCGCATCGACCACCAGGAAGGTCGGCACGCCCTTGAGCTTGTCGATGCCGTAGCGGGCCGGGATCTGCATGTTGTGGTCGTAGCGGCCGACATTGACCGTCACCACGACATAGTGCTTGGCGACCCAGGCCTTCAGGTCCGGCTGCTCGATCAGGCCGGCGAACACGCGGCAGTCGCCGCACCAGTTGCCGCCCAGGTCGATCAGCACCAGCTTCTTCTGGGCCTTGGCGGTCTTCAGCGCGGCGGCGACGTCCTTTTCGGCGTCGGCGGTCTCGTCATAGGGATAGGGCAGGGGCGTGGGCAGGTCGGCGATCGACTTCAGCGCCACGGTCGGGGCCTTGGCGGCGGCGAGGGCCAGGCTGGGCGCGGCGAGGGCGAGCAGGCCGGCGGCGGCCAGGGCGCGGAACTTCATCGGCGGGACCTTCATGCGAACGGTGTCGTCCGCAATCCCTAGCCTTGGAATAGGAAAGGGGCCGCGAAGAAATATTCGCGGCCCCTTCAGATTCCGTGATCGGCTCGAAAAGCGAT
>NZ_SZWJ01000156.1:0-4380 GCF_012184455.1 Caulobacter sp. SSI4214
TCGCCATCCCCAGCGCCTTCGACTTCGCCAAGGAGGGCGCCGGTGGCGGCCGCCAGGAGATTTCGCCGCGTTTGCATGGGTTCACTCCGTTTCCGAGACCGCGTGGGGCTCATCCGAAGACATGTTCCTTGAGAGGAATGGAGGCCGCGCCGAGGGCGGCGGCGTCGCCCTTGGCCCGCGCGCATAGCAGGCGCGGGAAGGGGCGTTCGAAATCGCGAAGAGTCGCGGCGTAGTATGCGGTGTTCTCGACGAGACGCGCGGCCAGGGCGCTGGGGATCCGGCCGCCGATGACGATCGCCTCGGGATCGACGACCGCGCCAATCGCCGAAACGATGGCGTTCATCGCCGGGACGCTCCTTTCCAGCCAGGTCTCCACGGCGGGCCAATTCGGGTCGAACTGGGCGACCATCTCGCTGATGCCCGCAAACTCCATACCGTCCAGGCGCAGCAGGTCGAGCAGAAGGGTCAGGGTCGGGCGGGTCGGGCGCACGTCGATGGGCAGCAGGCCCGTAAACTCGCCGGCGTTGCCCAGAAACCCGCGCAGCGGCGCGCCATCGACGATCAGGCCGCCGCCCAGTCCGCCGGCGATGTAGACATAGGCGAAGCTGCGGTGATCGCGGCCGACGCCGAACAGGCTTTCGCCCACGGCGGCGGCGTTGCCGTCGTTCTCTAGCCACACGGGCAGGTTCAGGGCGTTCGCCAGATCGACCTCGAGGTCGCGAAGCGCCCAATCGTCCATGGTGGCCGGCGTGTTGATGCGCTTGGCGTCGATAAAATAGCCCGTGGTCGCAACCCCCACGCCAAAGATGCGTCGAGGATCGATATCGGCTTCTGAAGTCAGTCTACGGATCGTCTTGCTGAGGTGCGCGACGGCGGCGCCGCGATCGGAGATGTCCAGGATCTCGTTCGCCGACGCGACCGACGCGCCGGAAAGGTCCATCAGCACCACGCTCATCGCGTCCGTCATGATCGACACCCCGACCGTGAAGGCGGCGTCCTTGACCAGCACGATCGACAGGCTGGGCTGGCCGCGCCCGCTGATGACCTTGCCATCGCCGCGTAGGAAGCCGCGCTCCATCAGGCCTTCGACCAGGCGCACGACCGACTGCATCGCCAGGCCCGTTCGCCGGGCGAGCTCGGCGCGCGAGATCGGGCCCTCATGGCGCACGAGATTGAGCAGTCTGCGCTCATTCTGGTTGAACGGTTGCGGCTTGCGGCTCGGGAGGAAGGCGCTGCTGATACGCTCATCCATGGCGGCGTCGGACATCGGCGGAACTCATTAGGACCAGGGCGTTTCCGAAAAAGCGGAGGCCGGTGCGTCGTCGGAAAGACGCGCTCGCGAGGGGCGGGAGCGGCTTCCGATCCAGGAATGGAAGATGCTCTCTAGCTCGACAAGCCGCGTCGGACCAACGTCATTGGCGTGGGTGTCGAAAGGATCGATACCCGCGCCAATGGCCGCGGCGCGCCTAAAAGCGGGCCGCGACGCCCACCATGATGGCGGTCGGGATTTTCATCCGGGCCACCGGAATTTCTCGATCAAGACCGATATTCGTATCTGTCCCCTTGCCGGTCAGGTTCGTGGCGTCGAGGCGCACGGTCCAGGTCGAGTTCAGATTGTAGGACGCCGAGGCGTCGATGATGTCCGCGGGCCGGGTCCACCGGATGCGGTAGAAGTTGGCGGCGCTGGACGTGCCGCTGCCGACCTGCCGCTCCTCAATGAAGGATCCGGTGTGGTTCCACGCCACGCGCGCGTGCAGACGCTTGGCCTCGTAGAACAGCGCCAGGTTGGTCGTGACCTTCGCCTGATTGGGCAGGGAGTCGAGCGTGCGGCGCGTCCCGTCGGTCAGCCGGAGCGGGAAGTCCGCCCTGTCGAGAATGCCGTTGGCGTTGACGCCCAGGTTGGCGAGCGGACCCGGCAGGAAGGTGAAGTACTTGATGAAGTTGAATTCCACGCCCTTCACGGTGGTGTTGTCCGGCGAATTGACCGGCGACGTCACGGTGCCCGGCGCCATCACGCCGCCGCCGATGTCCACGCTGGCGCTCTGCCCCAGCAAATAGATCTCGTTCTTGATCGTCTTATAGAAGGCGCCGACCGTGAAGACCCCTTGGTTCCTGTCGAAGTACCACTCGTAGACGAGGTCAAAATTGTCGGACTCACGCGGCTTGAGTTGCGGATTGCCGGTTGTGAGCGTCGGGTTGGCGGTGTTGGTGGTGTTTAAGGCGCCGCCCAGCATGGCCATGTCGGTATATTTGGGGCGGCCGATCGTGCGGCTATAGGCGGCGCGAAGGCGGATGGTGTCGGTCAGGCTGTAATTCGCCATCACCGACGGTAGCCAGTGACCATAGGTCGAGCTGGCCGAGGCCGGAACGTAGTTGGTGACGTTCGCCGTCCCCACCCGGGTTGTTTCCGATCGATAGCCGTCGGTCTCGAAGTCTGTGTGCTCGTAGCGGAGGCCGCCCACGACGTTCCAACGGTCCGCCCGCCAGGCCAGGGTGGTGTAGGCGGCGGCGATGTCCTCGCGGATGGCGAACTTCCGCCCATAGAACGAGGCGGTGTTGAACACTGCCGGCGCGGTCGGGAGATATCGATCCAACTGCGCCTGGAGCTTGCCGTCATCGATGACGAAGATGCCTCGATCGGTGCAGCGCAGGGCGCAGAGGCTGTCCGACGACAGAACGTCGGCCAGCGTGTAGGGCATCCCGAGCTGATAGACCTGGGTATAGCTTTCGTTGTGGTCGGTGCGGATGAAATTGACGCCGGCGGCGACGCCCAGGCCTAGGTCGCGCGCATCCATGTTGTAGGCCGCGCGCAGCTTGCCTTCGAAGTGATTGCCCTCGGTCTTGTAGCGTTCCAGGAAGTGCTGCGGATTGCTGGCGGTCGAGCCGCCCAGGTAGAGCGCGGCGTTGTTGTAGTTTGTCGGATTGGTCGGCGTGAGGAACACGCCATTGCCATCCTGGGCATAGTTGAACGACAGCCCGTTCTGAACAAAGTAGTCGCTGATCTGCGGGTTGTTGAAGTTCGAGTGCGAATAGGCGCCGCCGCCGCTGAACTTCAGACTCTCGGAGGCCTTGTAGGTGAACGCGCTCTGGATCCCGTAAATGGTGCGGTCGAAGTAGAGCTTGTAGAGTCGGACGTTCTGCGAAATGTCGCCGGCGTTCGCCGCGCCCGGGCGGGGCGAGATCGTGCCCGAATTGGCAGTTTGATTGCTGACGATCGCATTCGCGCCGATGCTGGCGATGGTGTCGTTCCGTAGCGCCGTCTCGTGCTGGCCGAACCAGAAGCTGGTCAGCGTGGCGGTGAGCCTGTCGTTGGGCCGCCAGTCCAGCTTGCCCAGCAGCGACTTGCGCTGGCGGGTGTCGTCGTAGTCCATCCAGCGGCGTTCGTTGCCGAGCGGACCCATGCCGACATAGGGCTGGCCGCTGTTCACCCCGGACGGCTGATACCAGAACGCAGAGCCGCCCTGTTCGGCCTGGGGGATCCACATGGCGCGGCGCCAGATCGAGCCGCTCAAGGTGATCCCAAATTGCTTGTCGGCGCCGAAGCGGCGAGTGAACAGGCCCTCGGCCTCGCCGGTCGGGCGATTGCCTCCGTACTTGCTGTCTTGCAGCAACACCCCAGCCCGGCCGGAGATGTTCAACTGGTCCTTGGCGAAGTCGAAGGCGCTGGGGATGGCGAAGTTGATCGCGCCGCCGATGGAGTGTCCGTCCATGTCGGGCGTGCTGGTCTTATAGACCTCGATGCGTGACGCGATGTTGGAGGGCAGGGATTCGAGATAGAATTGCCGTCCGCCGCCATTGGTCTGGTTCTGGTTGTCCGGCGAGGCGATCTGGAAGCCGTCAAGCGTGGTGGTGATGTAGTGGGCGTTGAACCCGCGAATGCTCGCGAAGCGCGGCTCGCCCTGATAGGTGTACACGCTGACCCCGGCGATGCGCTTGAGCGCGTCGCCCACGCTGAAGTCCGCGATCTGGCCGATATCGTCGGCGGAGACAGCGTCGACGACCTGCACGGCGTCTCGCTTGGTTTGGATCGCGTTCCTGTCGGCCGCCCGCTGGCCCGTGACGACGATCTGGTCGACCGTGCTTTCTTGGGCGCGCGCCATCGTCGCGGAGCCGGCGAGAAGGGCGACCGCCGACACCATTGAAACCCCTAGCCCCGTGCTCTTCATCCTCGTGATCCTCACCCCGTAGCCCAGCCGGCCACGGTCGAGCTATTTAATAACACACTGTGAAGTTTTTATTGGGCTGAGCGATTAGGCGTCGCAGATCTTCCCCTGGCGCCTGGACACCGGTGTCAGGTTCCCTAGAACTGTCGATCGACAAGATCCCGGGGAGGACGCCATGCTCAACCGCCGCCAGGCTCTGGGGGGCGCCGTCGGCGCG
>NZ_SZWJ01000157.1:0-4350 GCF_012184455.1 Caulobacter sp. SSI4214
AGCAGCTCTTCGTCGTCGACCATGTCGACCTTGTTCATGAACACGACCAGGGCGGGCACGCCGACCTGACGGGCCAGCAGGATGTGCTCGCGGGTCTGCGGCATCGGGCCGTCGGCGGCCGACACGACCAGGATCGCGCCGTCCATCTGGGCCGCGCCGGTGATCATGTTCTTCACGTAGTCGGCGTGGCCGGGGCAGTCGACGTGAGCGTAGTGACGGTTTTGCGTCTCATACTCGACGTGGGCGGTGTTGATCGTGATGCCGCGGGCCTTTTCTTCCGGCGCGGCGTCGATGTCGGCGTAGTTCTTGGCGGTCGCGCCGCCCGTCTTCGCCAGCACGATCGTGATCGCGGCAGTCAGCGTGGTCTTGCCATGGTCAACGTGACCGATGGTGCCGATGTTGCAGTGCGGCTTAGTGCGTTCGAACTTTTCCTTGGCCATCTTCTTAGCTCCAGGACCCCAGAACCCTTCAAGATGGGGGGGCCTTCAGATTGATTGAACTTCTGGGGTTTGGCGAAAGGGGCTCCTTTGAACCCCTTTCAATCCTGCGTCTAGGCTTTTCCGAGAGGGAAAGCTTAGGCGTACTTCTTGATCACTTCGTCGGCGACGTGTTGCGGCACCGGATCGTAGTGGTCGTAGACCATGCTGAACTGAGCGCGGCCTTGCGACATGCCCCGCAGGGTGTTCACGTAACCGAACATGTTGGCCAGCGGGACATAGGCGTTCACGACCGTCGCGTTGCCGCGCATGTCTTGACCCTGGATCATGCCGCGGCGGCTGTTCAGGTCGCCGATGACCGAGCCCAGATATTCTTCCGGCGTCACGACCTCGACCTTCATGATCGGCTCGAGCAGCTTCGGAGCGCCCTTTTCGCGCAGCTCCTTGAAGGCGGCGCGGGCGGCGATTTCGAAGGCCAGGACCGACGAGTCGACGTCGTGGAACTTGCCGTCCGTCAGGGTCGCCTTGAAGTCGATCAGCGGGAAGCCGGCCAGCAGGCCGCTGTCCTTGACCGATTCCAGGCCCTTCTGGACGCCGGGGATGTATTCCTTCGGCACGGCGCCGCCGACGATCGCGCTTTCGAACACGAAGCCCGAACCCGGCTCGCCCGGTTCGAAGGTGATCATGACGCGGGCGAACTGGCCCGTACCACCGGTCTGCTTCTTGTGCGTGTAGTCGATGTCGACCTTGCGGCCCAGCGATTCACGATAGGCCACCTGCGGCGCGCCGATGTTGGCTTCGACCTTGTAGGTGCGCTTCAGGATGTCGATCTTGATGTCGAGGTGCAGTTCGCCCATGCCCTTCAGGATCGTCTGGCCCGACTCGAAGTCGGTCGAGACGGTGAAGGACGGGTCTTCGGCGGCCAGCTTCTGCAGGGCGACGCCCAGCTTTTCCTGGTCGGCCTTCGACTTCGGCTCGACGGCGATTTCGATAACCGGGGCCGGGAACTCCATGCGCTCCAGGATGACCGGCGACTTCAGCGGATCGCACAGGGTGTCGCCCGTGCGGGTTTCCTTCAGGCCCGCCAGGGCGACGATGTCGCCGGCATAGGCTTCCTTGATGTCTTCGCGGTTGTTCGAATGCATCAGCAGCATGCGGCCGACCCGCTCGCGCTTGTCGCGCGTCGAGTTCAGCAGGCTCATGCCGGTTTCCATCTTGCCCGAATAGATGCGGCAGAAGGTCAGCGAACCGACGAAGGGGTCGTCCATGATCTTGAACGCCAGAACCGACAGCGGTTCGTCGTCCGAGGCCTTGCGGGTGATTTCTTCTTCGGTCTTGAAGTCGATGCCCTTGGTCGGCGGGATGTCCACCGGCGACGGCAGGTAGTCGACGACGGCGTCGAGCAGCGGCTGGACGCCCTTGTTCTTGAAGGCCGAGCCGCAGAGGATCGGATAGAAGGCGCCGGTCAGCACGGCCTTACGGATGCACTTCTTGATCGTCTCGATCGAGGGCTCTTCGCCGCCCAGATAGGCTTCCATGGCTTCGTCGTCGAGTTCGACGGCGTTCTCGACCAGATAGGCGCGGGCTTCCACGGCCTTGTCCATCAGGTCGGCCGGGATTTCTTCGTCACGGTACGACGCGCCCAGGCCGTCATTGTCCCAGATCACGGCCTTCATGCGGACCAGGTCAACCAGACCCTTCAGGTTCGACTCGGCGCCGATCGGGAATTGGATCGGCACGGCCTTGGCGCCCAGGCGGTCGCGGATCGACTCGACCGACTTGTCGAAGTCGGCGCCGATCTTGTCCATCTTGTTGACGAACACGATCCGCGGAACCTTGTATTTGTCGGCCTGACGCCAGACGGTTTCGGTCTGCGGCTCGACGCCGGCGTTGCCGTCCAGCACCGTCACGGCGCCGTCGAGGACGCGCAGCGAGCGCTCGACTTCGATGGTGAAGTCGACGTGCCCGGGGGTGTCGATGATGTTCAGGCGCTTTTCTTGCCAGAAAGCGGTCGTCGCGGCCGACGTGATCGTGATGCCGCGCTCTTGCTCCTGCTCCATCCAGTCCATGGTCGCGGCGCCGTCGTGGACTTCGCCGATCTTGTGGGACTTACCGGTGTAATACAGGATCCGCTCGGTCGTCGTCGTCTTACCGGCGTCGATGTGCGCCATGATGCCGAAGTTGCGGTAGTCTTCGATTTTATGCGTGCGGGGCATAGCGATCGCTCTGCGAAACGGGACGGCCCAGGACGGACACGACCGGGATTAAACGTGCGGCGCGGGCGGTTTATCTCAAACCGCCCGCGCCTGAAAGAGTGCTGGAAGCGAAAAGCTTACCAGCGATAGTGCGAGAACGCCCGGTTGGCTTCCGCCATCTTGTGGGTGTCTTCGCGCTTCTTCACGGCGGTGCCGCGGTTGTTCGAGGCGTCGAGCAGCTCACCGGCCAGCTTTTCGGTCATGGTGTTTTCGCCACGCTTGCGAGCGGCGGTCACCAGCCAACGGATGGCCAGGGCGCGGCGACGGTCCGGACGGACTTCAACCGGCACTTGGTACGTGGCGCCGCCGACGCGGCGCGAACGGACTTCGATCGCCGGAGCGACGTTGTCCAGGGCGGAGTGGAAGGTTTCGAGCGGACCTTGGTCCTTGCGCTTGGCTTCCAGGATATCGAAAGCGCCGTAGATGATGTTTTCGGCGACGGCTTTCTTACCTTCGTACATCACGTAGTTCATGAACTTCGTGACAACCAGGTCCCCGAACTTCGGATCCGGCAGAACCTGGCGCTTCTCGGCGCGACGGCGACGGGACATTCTTCTTCTTCCTTACTTCGGACGCTTGGCGCCGTAGAGCGAACGACGCTGCTTACGATCCTTGACCCCTTGGGTGTCGAGGACGCCGCGCAGGATGTGATAACGGACGCCGGGCAAGTCCTTGACGCGGCCGCCGCGGATGAGCACCACCGAGTGCTCCTGCAGGTTGTGACCTTCGCCCGGGATGTAGCACACGGCTTCGATGCCGGTGGTCAGACGGACCTTGGCGACCTTACGGAGAGCCGAGTTCGGCTTCTTCGGGGTCGTGGTGTAAACGCGGGTGCAAACGCCGCGACGTTGCGGGCAGCCCTTCAGGGCCGGCACCTTGTTCCGCACCGGCTTCGGAGAGCGCGGCTTACGGATGAGCTGGTTAATGGTAGGCATTAAGTCTCTGCTCTGATGGAAGCGTGTGCCTTTCGGCCGAGGCGCTTCAGGTCCTTGTCTTTGTTGTTCTTGGTTCAAGGCTCCGCTTGGAGACCCGATAAACACGAAACTCGCCGGGGCGCGGGAAGCACACCGGCGGGTTCAAGCTCCCTTGGCCGAAAAGTCCGTCGGGAACGCACGCTCATCAGGACGCACGCGAACGCGCGCCTCGAAAAAGAGCGCGGTATGTACTCGCGAAGCCGCCAAACGTCAACCGCCTGTTCCCGCGTCGGTTAACGCCGCCTTAAGGCCCCATTCGGAGCCTGTTTTCGCCACCAGAGGCTGTATAGCGTCACGCTGGGATGGGGCGCTTGTCTTCCCGCGCCTCCACGCCATGTGGGAGTCAGCGGAAGGCGGGGCAAGGAGGGCGGGTGGCGTCGAGCGTCATGCGGAGCGGAGACAGGCGACGGCGGGCGACGATTCTCGCCGGCTCGCTGCTGCTGCATGGGGCGTTGCTGGCTTGGCTGGCCCTGCCGGTTCCGCCGCTGGTCGAGCGCATGGCCGCCGAAGACCTGTCCACGGTGACCATCGACCTGATCCGCCCCCGGCCCAAGGACGTCGAGGCCAGGCCCGCCCGCGCCGCGACCGCCCCGTCCTCGCCGCTGCCCCGGTTCCAGGCGCGCCCGCCCGCGCGCCCCGTTCCCGCCGGCGTCCCGACCCTGAGCGTTCCCGCCTCGGGCCTCG
>NZ_SZWJ01000158.1:0-4013 GCF_012184455.1 Caulobacter sp. SSI4214
CCAAGGCCATCGACGGTCTCGACGCCGGGGTAATCCGCGACGCCGCCGGCCTGACCCGGCTGCTGGAGCAGATCGAGGCCCTGGAGCCGGCCTATGGCCCCTGCCCCACGGTCGTCGCCGCGCGCCTGATCGTCGAGGCGGCCCTGGCCCGCCAGGAAAGCCGAGGCGGCCATTTCCGTTCGGACTTCCCGGCGACCGCCGAGCCCGTCCGCACCTTCGTCACCCTCACGAGCGCGGACGCCGCCGTCCGCTACGCCGCCGAATGATGATCCCCCCCCTCGACGACATCCTCGTCCGCCCGATCGTCGACCACGCCCTGGCCGAGGACCTGGGCCGCGCCGGCGACATCACGGGCCAGGCCTGCATCGACCCGGACGCGCGCCTGTCGGTCGTCTGGGCCAGCCGCCAGGACGGCCGCGTCTCGGGCCTGTCCTGCGCCCGCCTGTCCCTCGCCGCCCTCGATCCGACCGCGACCTTCGAGGTCGTCACGCCCGATGGCGCCGACGTCGCGCCGGGCGCGATCCTGGCCCGCGCGGAAGGCAACGCCCGCGCCGTGCTGGCCGCCGAGCGCACGGGCCTGAACCTCTTGGGCCGCCTCTCGGGCATCGCCACCCTGACCCGCGCCTATGTCCGCCTGGTCGAAGGGACCGGCGCGACCATCGTCGACACCCGCAAGACCACGCCGGGCCTGCGCGCGCTCGAGAAATACGCCGTCCGCTGCGGCGGCGGGGTCAACCACCGCTTCGGCCTGGATGACGCCATCCTGATCAAGGACAACCACGTCGCCGCCTGCGGCTGGGTCGGCGAGGCCGTGCGGCGCGCCCGCGCCCACGCCGGGCACCTCGTCAAGGTCGAGGTCGAGGTCGACGGCCTCGATCAGCTGGACGAGGCGCTGAAGCACGGCCCGGACGTCGTGATGCTGGACAATTTCAGCCTCGACGACCTGAAGACCGCCGTGCGCCTGGCCAAGGGCCGCGCGGTGCTGGAAGCCTCGGGCGGCGTGAACCTGACCACCGTGCGCGCGATCGCCGAGACTGGCGTCGACGTGATCAGCGTCGGAGCCCTGACGCACTCGGCGCCGGTGTTGGATATCGGGCTGGACGCGGTCTAGAACAACCGCATCAGCTCCCGAACCACCATCGCCGCCAGCACGCCGGTCGAGGCCACGAACAGCAGGAACCGAACGGGCACCAGGTTGAGGCTGACCTGCAGCAGGCTGTGCAGCACCCGGACGCCGACATAGGCCCAGGCCAGATGCGCGGCCATGCCGTCGGCGTGGCCCGCCACCTGGATGGCCAGCGCCGCCGCGTAGAAGATCGTCGGCTGCTCCATCAGGTGATTGTAGTTGTCGGCCGCCTGGCGAGCCGTGTCCGGCAGCACGTCCAGAGAGCCTGGGAACCGCGCGTCCTGCGGCTTGATCCCCGCCTTCTGCATGGCCGGGATGCGCTGGACGTACATCCAGACCCACATCACCAGCGACCAGGCCACCAGCGCCATCACCGGCGCGATCATCGAAGCTTGCATGTGAGCCTCCCCGCTCTTTTGCGAGAAGGGTAATCGCCGACCGCCGGTATGGGAAAGGGTGACGTTGGGGAGGGTCGGCGCTGGCCCCCTCCACCAGCTTCGCTGGTCCCCCTCCCCCAAAGGGGGAGGAGAATGGGCAGCGCCGCTCCTCTCTCTTCTCTCTCCTCCCCCTTTTGGGGGAGGGGGACCGCCGAAGGCGGTGGAGGGGGCTGGCGCCTACGCCCCCCGATCCCGGAACGGATCGGCCGGGTAGACCCCCAGGATCTCGAACCGCTCGGAGAAGAACTTCAGCTCGTCCAGGGCCAGGGCCAGGTTGCGATCCTCGGGCCGGCCGTCGACCTCGGCGTAGAAGAAGGTCGCCGTGAAATTGCCGCCCTCCATGTAGCTTTCCAGCTTGGTCATGTTGACGCCGTTGGTCGCGAAACCGCCCAGCGCCTTGTAGAGCGCGGCCGGCAGGTTGCGGACGCGGAACACGAAGCTGGTCACGCAGCGGTGGGTGAACGGCGGCGGCTCGGGAGCCTTGTCGGCCGTCATCACCAGGAAGCGGGTGGTGTTGTGGCGCTCGTCCTCTATGTCACGGGCCAGGATGTCCAGGCCATAGATCTCCGCCGCCAGGGCCGGGGCGACGGCGGCGCGGGTCGGGTCGGGGTTCAGCGCCAGGGCCTTGGCCGCGCCCGCCGTATCGCCGGCGGCCTCGGTCTCGACGCCCAGCTTCTTCAGGCTGTTGCGGCACTGGCTTAGCGCGATCGGCATCGAGCTGACCACCTTCACCGCGTCCAGCTTGACGCCCTTGTTGGCCATCAGCTGAAAGCGGATCGGCTTGAAGCGCTCGCCGATGATCCTCAGGCCCGAGGCGGGCAGCAGGTGGTGCACGTCGGCCACGCGACCGGCGATCGAGTTCTCGATCGGAATCATGCCCAGCGCCGCGGCGCCGGTCTTGATCGCCTCGAAGGCCTCCTCGAACGTCTTGCAGGGATAGGCCTCGTAGTCGGGAAAGTAGGTCCGGCAAGCCTCGTGGCTGTTGGCGCCGGGTTCGCCCTGGAAGGCGATCTTCTTGAGGATGCTCATGCTCTTACTTTCCCACGGCCGCGCGCGCGGCCTCGAGGTCGGACGGGTTGTCGACGGAGATCGGGGCCTGGGCGGCCACGGCGGCGCGGATGGTCATGCCCAGCTCCATGGCGCGCAGCTGCTCCAGCTTCTCGCGCCGCTCCAGCGGTGACGGCGCGGCGGCGTTGAAGGCCTCCAGCGCCTCGCGCCGATAGCCGTAGAGGCCGATATGGCGCCACACCGGCCCGTCGCCATAGAGGGTCGAGCGGGTGAAATAGAGCGCGCGGCCGCTGGCGCCGTCGTCCTCCATGGCCAGCACGGCCTTGACGACGTCGGGATTCGACCGGTCGGCGGGCGAGGCCTCGGGGGCCACGACGGTGGCGATATCGGCGTCTCCGAATTCCTTAAGTATCCGCGCGCAGTCGCTCAGCACGGTCGGGTCGACGAACGGCATGTCGCCCTGAAGATTGATCACCACGTCGCGCTCGAACCCCGGATCGAGTTCGGCCAGAGCGGCCAGAATCCGGTCGGAACCGGACGGCAGATCGGGGTCGGTCAGCACCGCCGTTCCGCCAACCGCCCTTACGGCCTCGACGATTTCGGGGTCGCCGGCCGCCACGGCCACCGGACCAATGTCGGCCGCCAGGGCCTGGTTCAGAACCCGGACGATCATCGGAACCCCGCCGATATCGGCCAGCGGCTTGCCCGGCAGGCGCGTGGCGGCCATCCGCGCGGGGATCAGGACGATGGGGTTCATGGGAGGTTCGAGGCCTCAAATCTTTGCGGACCGGTTGCGCGTGGGGCGGTAGCGTGTAAGAGACGCGAGCGCAACATGACGCGCGCCGGGAGACTCGCTAGGGGGGACGACCGCGCGTGGGGATCAGGCCCGGCCTGGCCGGGCGGACAAGAGGCTGACAAGGCTGAGATGAGCGACCTGACGTTCAACAAGATCGCTGGCGGCGTACTGCTGACCGGCCTCGTTATTTTCGGTCTGCGGGAAGCCTCGGACATCGTCTTCAAGAAGCACGAGGTCGAGAAGGCTGGCTACGAGATCGCCGTCCAGGCGGAAGGCCCCGGCGGCGCGGAAGCCGTCGACACCCCGCCCGACTGGAACGCCGTCCTGACCCCGGCCAACGTGGCCGCCGGCCAGGCCGTCTCGGCCAAGTGCGCGGCCTGCCACAAGCTGGACGCCTCGAACGCCAACGCCACCGGCCCCGGCCTGTGGGACGTCGTCGGCCGCAAGCCGGGCACGCACCCGGGCTTCAACTACTCGTCGGCGATGAAGGACTTCGGCGGCAAGACCCCGATGTGGGACTACGACCACCTGTATGAATTCCTGAAGGCGCCGGGCAAGTACGTCTCGGGCACCAACATGACCTTCGTGGGTCTGAAGAAGCCGGAAGACCGGATCGCCGTCATCGCCTACCTGCACAGCCTGGGCA
>NZ_SZWJ01000159.1:0-3961 GCF_012184455.1 Caulobacter sp. SSI4214
CCTGAACGCCCCGAAGGCCGCGCCGACCATCACCGACAAGGTCGACAAGGGCGACAACGCCTGGATGCTGGTCTCGACCCTGCTGGTCCTCCTGATGATCATCCCGGGCCTGGCCCTGTTCTACGGCGGCCTGGTGCGCACCAAGAACATGCTGTCGGTCATGATGCAGGTCTCGACCGTCGGCATCATCGGCATCCTGGCCTGGGCGCTGTGGGGCTACAGCCTGGCGTTCTCGGACGGCGGCAGCTGGGACACCTTCGTCGGCGGCTTCAGCCGTCTGTTCCTGAAGGGCGTGACCCCGTCGAGCAACGTCGCCACCTTCTCGACCGGCGTCGTCATCCCCGAATTCACCTATATCGCGTTCCAGTCGACCTTCGCGGCCATCACCGCCGCCCTGGTCGTCGGCTCGTTGGTCGAACGCTTCAAGTTCTCGGCCATGGTGGTCTTCGCCGTCCTGTGGCCGCTGCTGTCGTACTATCCGATCGCCCACATGGTCTGGTGGTGGCCTGGCCCCGACGCCATCGCCCTGAACCCGACCGTGACGCCGAAGGGCGGCCTGTCGTGGGGCTTCGGCGCGCTGGACTTCGCCGGCGGCACCGTCGTTCACATCAACGCCGGCATCGCGGCTCTGGTCGGCGCCCTGATCCTGGGCAAGCGCCAGGGTTACGGCAAGGAACCGATGCCCCCGCACTCGCTGACCCTGACCCTGGTGGGCGCCGGCCTGCTGTGGGTGGGCTGGTTCGGCTTCAACGCCGGCTCGAACCTGGAAGCCTCGGGCGGCGCCTCGCTGGCCATGATCAACACCTTCCTGGCCACCGCCGCCGCCGGCCTGTCATGGATCGTCGTCGAATGGGCCACCCGCGGTAAGCCTTCGGCCCTTGGCCTGGCGTCGGGCCTGGTCGCCGGCCTCGTCGCCGTCACCCCGGCCGCCGGCTATGCCGGCCCGATGGGCTCGATCCTGCTGGGCCTGGTCGTCTCGCCGGTCTGCATCTTCTTCTGCTCGGTCGTGAAGAACGCCTTCAAGTATGACGACAGCCTGGACGCCTTCGGCATCCACGGCATCGGCGGCATCGTCGGCGCCCTGGGCACCGGCCTGCTGGTCAATCCGAAGTGGGGCGGCGCTGGCGTCGTCGACTACACGACCTGCGGCAAGGACGGCGACCTGCTGACCTGCGACAATGGCGCCTACGACCTGGTCACCCAGATGATGGCCCAGATCAAGGCCGTCGGCGTGACCATCATCTGGTCGCTGGTCGCCTCGGCCATCGTCTTCTTCGTGATCAAGCTGATCATGGGCATCCGCGCCTCGGCCGAGGCCGAAGAAGAAGGCCTGGACATCTCGGAACACGGCGAACGCGCCTATCACAGCTAAGGCTGGCGCTGAGTCGAAGGGGCGAAGGGCGCGGAGAGCGATCTCCGCGCCCTTTCTCTTTTTGCTCCGTCATCGCGAACGAAAGACAGGCCGACACATGGAAAGGCGCCGAACGATCTAGATCCGCCGCGCTGTCACGATCGGCACGACCGGGTCCAGCATCTGGCCTTCCATCACCGGATTGGTCGCCTTGCCCGGCGTGGGCAGGTTCAGGATCTTGTGCACGACCTCCATGCCCTTGATCACCTGACCGAAGGCCGCGAAGCCCAGATTGTCGCCCTCGGCCGCCGGATTGGCGTCCAGATACGGCGCCTCGCCGACGCAGACGAAGAAGTCGCTGTCGCCGGTGCCGGGCGCGCGCCGGGCCAGGGACACCGTGCCGTCGACATGGCGCAGACCGGTTTGGGTAGTCGGCTCGTGCGCCACCGGCGGGAGCACCTTGGCCGGGTCGCTCTGCAGCCCGCCCTCGATCAGGCCGTAGTCGACCGGGCTCTTGGACTTGGCCGACCGCCAGAACGACGCGCCGTCATAGAGCTTCTTGTCGACGTACTGCAGGAAATTGGCCGTGGTCAGCGGCGCCTGCCGCGCCTTTAAGGCGATGACGATAGGACCGAGGCTGGTCTCAAGACTGACCAGGATGTCGCCTGGCCCCGGAACGACCGGCGCCGGCGCCAGATTCAGGATCTGGGCTTCGGCCAGCCCCGGCGCGGCGACCAGGCCTCCCAGGCCGGCGAGCAGGTCTCGACGCTTCATGCGGGGCTCCTCAGCTCAAGCGGCAGCGCCGCACCCACCAGTCGGGTCGCAGGACCGCCAGCCGCTCGGCCAGGGTCTCGGCCTCGATGTCGCCGGCGCATAGCGCGAAACAGGTCGCGCCCGAACCCGACATGCGGACCAGCAGACTTTCGGGCTCCGCGCTCAGAACGTCCAGCGCTTCGCTAATGCGCGGTTCCAGCGCGACCGCCGGCGCCTGCAGGTCGTTGCGGGTGGCGACGGCCAGCCAACCGGCGGTCTCCTCGGCGGTTTCCAGACTGGCGGGCAGGAATGGAAGCGCCGCGCCCTCGGGATGCACGGCCGCGTCATAGGCGCGATAAACGCCCCCTGTCGGCGATGGAACGCCCGGATTGACCAGCACCGCGTGCAGTTCGGGCAACTCTGGCGCTGGCGACAGGATCTCCCCTCGCCCCTCGGCCAGCAGGGCCGTGGCTCGCAGACACGCCGCGCCGTCGGCGCCGAGGCTGGCGGCCAGCGGCTCGAGATCCTCGTCGGACAGCGCGGGGGCCAGCGCGTCGCGCAGCAGCTTCAACGCCGCGCCCGCGTCGCTTGAGCCTCCGCCCAGCCCCGCGGCGATCGGCAAGTGCTTGTCCAGGATCAGTCGATACGGCGGAATCGGCCCGCCCAGCCTGGCGTGAAAGGCGCGCGCGGCGCGAACCACGAGATTATCGGCGTCGGACGGAATCGCCGCGCCGAACGGCCCCGAGGTCTCGAAGCCCGGGGCGTCGCTCGGCTGGATCGCCACCCGGTCCCCGACGTCCGCGAAGACCATCAGGCTGCTGATCGGATGGTAGCCCTCGGCGTCCGGCGCGCCCACGTGCAGGAACAGATTGACCTTGGCCGGGGCGAAGGCGGAAAGCCGCATGATCTCTCACTCGAGCCTGGGATAGGACAACCGCCCGATAGCTCAGTTGTGCGCCATCGTCGATGTCGTCGCCGGCCCGGCGGCCGCCAGACCGTTCTTCAGCTTGGCCTCGGCCTCGGTCTTCTGCTTTTCGTCCGGCTCCAGGGTCAGGACACGCCGCCACTGGTACTGCGCCTCGGTCTTGCGGCCGACGCGCCAATAGGCGTCGCCCAGGTGGCCATTGACGTCGGGATCGCCCGGTTCCAACTCGACCGCGCCCTCCAGCTTCTCGACGGCGGCCTTGTAGTCGCCGAGGCGATAATAGGCCCAGCCCAGCGAATCTAGCATCGCGCCCGACTGCGGCCGCGCCAGCACGGCGCGCTGGACCATGACCAGGGCCTCGGGCACGTGCTCGTTGCGATCGATCCAGGTATAGCCGAGGAAGTTCAGCAGTTCGGGCTCGTCGGGATTGAGCTCCAAGGCCTTCTTCAGATCGCGCTCGGCCTCCGGCCAGCGACCGGCCTGATCCAGGGCCACCGCGCGCAGATAGAACAGCCGCCAGTCCGGGCTGGCCGTCTCGCGGGCGATCAGCGGGTCCAGCACCGCCACCGACTCGCTCCACTGGCTGTTGGCGCGCAAAAGGTCGGCCAGGGCCACCTGAGCGTCACGGTCGTCGGGCGCGGCCTTGGCGGCGGCGCGCGCCACCTCCAGGGCCTTGGCCTTGTCGCCCTGGTCGTTCCAGGCCCAGGCGATCTTGCTCTGGGCCGAGGCATAGTGCGGCGCGCCAGGCGGCACGTGGCCATAGGCCTCGATCGCGCCCCTCGAGTCCTGGTTCTGGTTCAGGAGGTCGCCGACCAGCACCCAGGCCTCGTCGCGATTGGGATCCAGGCGCAGGGCCAGGCGCAGATAGGCCAGCGCGAATTGGGTCTGACGCTCTCCGGCGAAGGTGGCGGCGCAGGCCACCAGCCCCTCCG
>NZ_SZWJ01000160.1:0-3617 GCF_012184455.1 Caulobacter sp. SSI4214
GCCAGGCCGGCGAACGCGCGCGGGTCGAGGCGATCAAGGTCGCCCGCGTCCAGATGGCGAAGGGCGCGGTCCAGATGCGCGCCGGCGCCCGCCAGATGCGCGAGGAAGCCGCCCGCCTGGGCGACCCCGCCTATCGCGCCAGGCAGATCGAAGACAACCGGGCGCGCGGAAACACCGTCACCGACCAGGAACTGCAAGACGTCGCCCGCCGCCTGCCCCGCCAGGCCGACGACCTGGAACGCCAGGCCGACAAGCTGGCGGCCCAGGCGAAGGATATGAGCAGCTAAAGCCCCTTCGCGATCCTTTGCTCCCCCCGCGATGCGGGGGAGCTGCCGCGAAGCGGCTGAGGGGCAAGCTGGAAATCGGCCGAGCTGGCCCCCTCCGGCCCTCTGGGCCACCTCCCCCGCGATACGGGGGAGGGTCTGTCCGCTTTCCGGCGCGCCGAAAGCCAACTGGGCCCATCATCCCCAAACAAAAACGCCCCGGTCCATCGACCGGGGCGTCTTCATTCGTGGGAACCCGCTCTTACGAGTCCAGGAAGCTGCGCAGCTTGCGCGACCGCGAGGGGTGCTTGAGCTTGCGCAGGGCCTTGGCCTCGATCTGGCGGATGCGTTCGCGGGTGACCGAGAACTGCTGGCCAACTTCCTCCAGCGTGTGGTCGGTGTTCATGCCGATGCCAAAGCGCATCCGCAGGACGCGCTCTTCACGCGGGGTCAGCGAGGCCAGCACGCGGGTGGTGGTTTCGCGCAGGTTGCTCTGGATGGCCGCGTCGATCGGCAGGACGGCGTTCTTGTCCTCGATGAAGTCGCCCAGGTGGCTGTCTTCCTCGTCGCCGATCGGGGTTTCGAGGCTGATCGGCTCCTTGGCGATCTTCAGGACCTTGCGGACCTTTTCCAGCGGCATGGCCAGCTTTTCGGCCAGTTCCTCGGGGGTCGGCTCGCGGCCGATCTCGTGCAGCATCTGGCGGCTGGTGCGGACGATCTTGTTGATCGTCTCGATCATGTGCACCGGGATACGGATGGTGCGGGCCTGGTCGGCGATCGAGCGGGTGATCGCCTGACGGATCCACCAGGTGGCGTAGGTCGAGAACTTGTAGCCGCGGCGATACTCGAACTTATCGACGGCCTTCATCAGGCCGATATTGCCTTCCTGGATCAGGTCCAGGAACTGCAGGCCGCGATTGGTGTACTTCTTGGCGATCGAGATCACGAGACGCAGGTTGGCCTCGACCATCTCCTTCTTGGCCTGACGGGCCTCGCGCTCGCCCTTCTGCACGGTCTGGACGATGCGGCGATAGTCGTCGATCGGCACGCCGGTCTCGGTGGCCAGGGCGGCGATCTCCTGGCGGATGTCCATGACCGACTGGCTGTCGTTCTCGACGAACTTGGTCCAGCGCACGCCCATGCCCTTGACCTGTTCGGCCCAGGTCGGGTTCAGCTCCGAACCGAAATAGGCCTTCAGGAACTCGCCCCGGCTGATGCCGTAGCTGTCGGCCAGGCGCAGCAGGCGGCCTTCCAGGCCGATCAGGCGCTTGTTGATCGCATACAGCTGCTCGACCAGCGCCTCGATGCGGTTGTTGTTCAGCTTCAGCGTCTTCAGGTGCTGGATGATCGTCGCCGACAGCTGTTCGTAGGCCTTGCGGTCGGCGTCGGACAGGTCCTCGCCCTTCAGGCGGCTGCCGACCAGCTTGTCCTGCAGCTTGCGGAAGCTTTCGAACTCGCTGGCGATGGCGTCCAGGATGGCCATCACGCCTTCGCGCAGCTCGCCTTCCATGGCGCTGACGGTCGGACCGGCGCCGTCGTCGAAGTCGTCCTCGTCCTCGCCGCCTTCGCCCTCGGGCTTGGCCTCGCCGGCCTCGTCGTCGACGGGCTCGGCCGGACCTTCGTCGTCCTCGGCCGCCGGCTGGGCGGCGACGCCGTTGATCGCGGCGTAGGTGGCTTCCAGGTCGATGACTTCGCGCAGCAGGATGCGGCCGGTGCCCAGTTCCTCGCGCCACACCATGATGGCTTCGAAGGTCAGGGCCGACTCGCAGAGGCCGCGGATCATCGTGTCGCGGCCCGCCTCGATGCGCTTGGCGATGGCGATTTCGCCCTCGCGCGACAGCAGCTCGACCGAGCCCATTTCGCGCAGGTACATGCGCACCGGGTCGTCGGTGCGGTCATAGGCCGCCGGCTTGTCGCTGGTGATGACGGCCGTGTTCTCTTCGCGGGTGGCGACCTCGCCGCCTTCGCCGCCTTCGGCGTCCTCCTCGGCCTCGACCACGTTGACGCCCATCTCGCTGAGCATCGCCAGGGTGTCTTCGATGGCGTCGGGGCTGACTTCCTCGGACGGCAGCACCTTGTTCAGCTCGTCCATCGTGACGTAGCCGCGGGCCTTCGCCTGCTTGATGAACTTCTTGACGCCGGCGTCGGTCAGGTCGAGCAGGGGGCCGTCGCCGCCGGTGGCTTCGGGCGCTTCCGTCTCGGCCGAGGAATTGGTGCTCATCAAGCTCTCCGCAATCGACGTCGCCTTCACTGCAAGAGCGGCGCCGAGAAAATCCGTTTCGAAAAGGATCCGACAGCCCGGTCCGCGCCTTAGGTCAGCGCGCGCCCAGAGATCACGTTCCCGTCAAAACCCGCCCGAGCGCGCCCTTTTCGCCATGTCGGATCGCTCCGCGGGAGTCCCGGCGGAGGCCCAGAGGCTGGGCGCGGCCTGGCGTCGTTCCTTTTGAGATCGACGACCGCTGGGGACCTGGGACCGCGGCGAGGGTGACATCCTGTTTCGATGAGGGCGCGCGCTCCGGCGGCCCGAGCGATGTCAATCAGCTGCGTGGCAAATCCTTGAGTCGGCATGTGGCTTTGGGAGAGACCGGTGTCAAGATGGGACCCACGGTTTTGGCGGCGGGGCGGCCATATTGTTCCGCTCGCCCCCTACTCCCGATTTCCCGGTGAGATTGGCGTGGGTTCGCCTTAAGGCCTCGACCAAGACCTCGGCGTGAGGGGTTCGATCTGGGCCCCGGCATTCGCCGGGGAGATCGGACTTTAAAGGACCTAGTGCAGCACCTGGGCCACCAGTCCCGGATCGGTCCAGCCGCCGCTGTCGATCAGGCGCTTGACCGCGTCGCGTTCGGTCTTGAGGCGCAGCAGGGTCTGGAAGTCGCTGTCGTCGGCCAGGTCGGTCTTGGCGTCGTCGACCGCGCGTTCCAGCGCGATCAGGCGCAGCAGGAGGTCGAAGGCCTGGGACCACAGGGCGCGGACCGCCTCTTCCGGGCTCTGGGCGGCGCTGTGCGCGACGTTCAGCGCCTTGACGTGCGCGGCCGAGCGCTCGAGAGCCGCCAGGGTCGCGTCGTCATAGCCGGCCGAGGCCAGGCGGCCGCGCAGCATCTCGGCCTCGACGTGGTCGGCCTCCATCCGCAGATTGACCAGTTCCTGGGCGATGGCGTCCAGGCGCTGGTCGCCAAAGCCCTGGTTCATCAGGACCTCGATCCGATCGTCGACGACCTTTGGGTCGCGCAGGGCCGCGACCAGCAGCGCCGCCGAGAAGGGCTTGGGCGCCTGGTGCAGCACGGCGGCCGCCTGCCGCCCCTCGGCCGTGGCGCCTTCCAGCCGGGTCTTGCCGCCTGTCTCTTATACACATCT
>NZ_SZWJ01000161.1:0-3558 GCF_012184455.1 Caulobacter sp. SSI4214
GCGCCGGGACGCCCCCTCCGTCACGTCGCGTACCCGCGCCGCGCCACCTCCCCCGCTTGGCGGGGGAGGAGAACCGCCATCCTCACCCGTGAAACGGGGGAGGTGGATCGCTGCGGATACGCGGCGAGACGGAGGGGGCGCTTGGCGATCCTCACCACCCCTCCGGCGGCCGCGCCAGGCGGCTCTCCGGGATCAGGGCCCGCATCTTGCGGCCGAAGCTCCTCAAAGACACCTCGCTGGTCGCCAGCGGCCCGGCGGTGAAGGTCCGCGAGGCCATGCCCTGCTGGACGCGGGCCACCAGCTCGGTGTCCTCGGCGTTGACCTGGCGGTTGATGCGCCAGTTCAGATACCGCGCCGCCTTCATCTCGCGGCGGTCGTCGGGCAGGGCGTAGGCGATCTCGCGGATCATCGTCTGGGTGGCCGAGACCGGGATGAACTGCATGAAGTCCACCTGGTCCGGATAGATGTCGAAGGCGAAGTTCGGCCAGAGCTTGAAATAGGTCCAAAGCCGCTTGCGGTCGGCGGGCAGGTGTTCGACGTCGGGCAGCAGGTCCTGATAGAGCCGCTCGGACGGGCTGTCGGACGGCTCGTCGATCAGCTGGCCCCACATCTTGTCGACGAAGGTCTGGGCCTCGACCCCATAGCCCTTGCCGAACAGCCGGGTCAGGCCGGGATGGGCCACCGGAATGTGCAGGCCGTCCGAATAGTTGTCGCTGATGTTCTTCCAGTTGACGTCGCGCGGCCGCAGGGTGACGCGGCCGAACGGCCGCAGCTCCTCGAAGCGGTAGTGGGCGACCTCGTCCTCGTAGGGGGCCATCATGGCGGCGACCGACGGGCCGTCCCCTTCGATGCGCGCGAAGACGAAGCCGCGCCAGATCTCGGTCTCGATCCGGGCCAGGCCCTCCTTGGCCATGTCCAGCGCCGGATAGTCGTCGCGCATCGGCACGCCGATCAGCCGGCCGTCGAGATCATAGGTCCAGGCGTGGTAGGGGCAGACGATCCGGCCGCCGCAACGGCCCGCCGGCCCGTCCAGCAGCCGCGCGCCCCGGTGGCGGCAGACATTGGCGAAGGCCCGCGCCCCGCCGTCCTTGCCCCGCACCACGACCAGGCTTTCGCCGACGAACTCGAACGTCTGGAAGTCGCCGGCCTTGGGGATGTCGTTCAGATGGCAGACGATCTGCCACGACGGGCGGAAGATCTTGTCCTGCTCTTCCTTGAAGAAGCGCTCGGAGCGGTAGATCCAGCCGGGGAGACCCCAGTCAGCTTGGGGGTCGTGGTTGGGAATGGCGGTCATCGCGGAGAGCCTCCGATGAAAGCGCTCTCCCTCCCCCTTGGATGGGGGAGGGGCAGGGGTGGGGGTGACACGGGTTCCGGATGGAGCGCGGCCGGCTCGGCGGCCACCCCCATCCCCAACCCTTCCCCCATCAAGGGGGAAGGGGGCATGAGCCTGATCACCGTCCCGCCGCCGACAGCTTCACCGCCGTCGCGAAATCCCTGTCGCGCAGGATCTCGCGCGCCGCGTTGCGGCCGGGATTGCCCGAGACGCCGCCGCCGGGGTGCGTGCCGGCCCCGCACATGTAGAGGCCCTTGAGCGGCGCGCGGTGGCTGGCGTGGCCCAGGAACGGGCGCGTGGCCCACAGCTGATCCAGCGACATGTGGCCATGCATGATGTCGCCGCCGATCAGGCCGAACTTTCGCTCCAGGTCCAGCGGCGAGAGGATCACGCGGCCCAGCACCGAGGCCTTGAAGCCCGGGGCCCACCGCTCGACGGTGTCGATGATCAGGTCGGCCGCGGCCTCGCGCTCGTCGTCCCACGACCGGGCGTCCGGCAGGGTCGGCGCGAACTGCTGGCAGAACAGGCTGGCGACGTGCTGTCCGGGCGGGGCCAGGGTGGTGTCGATGGTCGAGGGGATCAGCATCTCGACGATCGGCGCCTTGCTCATGCCGCCCGCCTTGGCGTCGCGATAGGCCGCGTCCATGTAGTCGAGGCTGGGGGCGATGACGATCCCCGACTGGTGGTGCTCGGCCGCGTCCTTGCCGGGCAGGCAGGTGAACGACGGCAGTTCCGACAGCGCCACGTTCATCCGGAAGGTGCCCGAACCGTTCTTGTAGCCGTCGACGGCCTTGCGGAAGTCGGCGGTCAGGGCCGAGGGCGGGACCAGCTTCTTGTAAAGCAGGGCCGGATTGACGTTGGCGCTGACGATCGGGGCCATGATCTGGCGACCGTCGACCAACTGCACGCCGACCGCTTTCTTGCCGTCCACATGCACCGCCTCGACCGGGGCGTTCAGCAGGATCTCGACCCCGGCCGCCTCGCAGGCCTTGGCCATGGCCTGGGTGATCGCCCCCATGCCGCCGACCGCGTGGCCCCAGGCGCCCTTCTTGCCGTTCACCTCGCCAAAGGTGTGGTGCAGCAGCACATAGGCCGAGCCGGGGCTATCGGGGCTGGCGAAATTGCCGACCACGGCGTCGAAGCCGAACGCCGCCTTGACCGCGTCGCTCTCGAACCAGCCGTCCAGCACGTCGCGGGCGCTTTTGGTGAACAGGTCCAGGAGGTCGCGCTTCCTCTCGCGGGAGAGCCTGGCCAGGCGACCGCCCTGGCGCAGGGCGCGCAGCAGGCCGGGCAGGCCGTCGCCGAGGTTCGGCGGCGTCTCCTGGGCGAAGTCGCGCAGGATGTCGCCGATCTCGTCCAGCATCGCGTAATAGGCCGGCAGCACCTCGGCGTCGCGGCGGCTATACTTGCGGAACTGCTCCTGGGTGCGCTCCAGCCCGCCGCCCAGCTTCAGATAGTTGTCGTCGCTGATCGGCAGGAAGTTCGAGATCGGCCGCTCCAGAAACGTCAGGCCGTAGTCGCGCAGCCCCATGTCGGCGATGACGCGCGGGTTCAGCAGGCTGACCGTGTAGCTGGCCACCGAGTTGCGGAAACCAGGGTGGAACTCCTCGGTCACCGCCGCCCCGCCGACCACGCCGCGCGCCTCGCAGACCGTGACCCGCATTCCGGACTTGGCCAGGTAGAAGGCGCAGACGAGGCCGTTATGTCCCCCGCCGATGATCACGGCGTCGCGGCTGGTGGTGTCGGCCATGCTGTCTCTCCCCGAATGCGGCGAGAAGTGTTGCTATACGATCGTATAATAAGCAAGAGGCCGCGATCCGCGTTGAACTCGCGCGTCGGCGGTTCTAGATCAGCGCCTCCTCTTTCCGGGAAGGACCCCGCCATGGCCAAGCTCCTGCCGCTCCAGTCGTTCAGCCTGCGGGAGACCGAGGACGGCTATCGCCTGCTCGTCTCGGCGATCGGCGGCGAGTCGATCCATGTCTCGATCACGCCCGAGCAGATGGACGACATCATCGACAGCCTCGAGAACGCCATGGGCGGCGAGGAAGGCGGCGAGGAGGAGGGCGAGGACTAAGAGCTCGCCAGTCCGGCCAGGGCGCGCAGGCCCCGCGCCAGCGTCTCTCGCTTGCTCGCCGCGCCCAGCGAGATGCGCAGACCTTCGCCCGCCGCCCCGGGCGCCCGGAAGGCGTCGGCGCCGACCAGGGCCAGGCCGCGTTCCTTGGCGC
>NZ_SZWJ01000162.1:0-3417 GCF_012184455.1 Caulobacter sp. SSI4214
GACCGGCGACGCTGTCGCGGCGCTGATGGGTCTGGGCGTGGCCGAGGTCAACGCCCGCCGCGTCGTCGAGGCCGCCGCCGACCGCCTGGGCGAGGCCGCCACCGTCCAGGCCCTGATCAAGGCCGGCCTGCAGGAGCTTGGCCGATGAGCGCCATGGTAGGTCCTTCCCCCTTGATGGGGAAAGGGGCGGGATGGGGGTGTCGCGGCCTTGGCCACAAGCGCCCGTCGCAGCCGAACGGCCGTAGTCACCCCCGTCCCCGACCCTTCCCCCATCAAGGGGGAAGGGAGAGAGTTTCGCCATGACCCGTGTGATTTCCGGCGAATCTCAACTGGGGGACCAGATCCCCGCCACCGATCGCGCCCTGCGGCCCCAGACCCTGACCGAGTTCGTCGGCCAGGAAGCCGCCAAGGGCAATCTGCGCATCTTCATCGAGGCGGCCAAGGGCCGGGGCGAGGCCCTGGACCACGTGCTGCTGTTCGGGCCGCCGGGCCTGGGCAAGACCACCCTGGCCCAGATCATCGCCCGCGAGCTGGGCGTGAACTTCCGCGCCACCTCGGGGCCGGTGCTGAACAAGCCGGGCGACCTGGCCGCGATCCTGACCAATCTGGAAGCCAACGACGTCCTGTTCATCGACGAGATTCACCGGCTGTCGTCGAACGTCGAGGAGATCCTCTATCCGGCCATGGAGGACCACGTGCTGGACCTCGTGATCGGCGAGGGGCCCTCGGCGCGCTCGATCCGCATCGATCTGGCGCCGTTCACCCTGGTGGCGGCGACCACGCGGGCGGGGATGCTGGCGACGCCCCTGCGCGACCGCTTCGGCATTCCGATCCGGCTGGAGTTCTACACCCCCGCCGAGCTGCGCCACGTTCTGCTGCACGGGGCCCGCAAGATGGGCGCGCCGCTGTCCGAGGACGGCGCCGACGAGATCGCCAAGCGCGCGCGCGGGACCCCGCGCGTGGCGGGTCGTCTGCTGCGCCGGGTCCGCGACTTCGCCACCGCCGACGGGGCGGCGGTGATCGACCGCAAGGCCGCGGGCCTGGCGCTGGCGCGGCTCGAGGTGGACGAGCTGGGGCTGGATTCCCTCGACCGCCGCTATCTGCGCGCCCTGATCGAGCACTATGGCGGCGGCCCGGCCGGGGTCGAGACCATCGCCTACGCCATCGCCGAGGCCCGCGACGCCGTCGAGGACGTCATCGAGCCCTATCTGATGCAGCAGGGCTTCATCCAGCGCACTCCGCGCGGCCGGGTCGCCTGCGGCAAGGCCTATCTGCACCTGGGTTTGACGCCGCCCGCCGCGCCGCCGGGAGCGGCGCAGGGCGGGTTGTTCGAGCCGTGATGTCGGGCGTTTAGGGACGTTATCGAAAGATCCCTCTAAGCGGATAATATCGTAAGAAGCGGAATGACCACCCCTCCCGAACCCACCGCCGGCGCGTTCCTCGGCCGCGAGCATCAGCTGCCCGTGCGGATCTATTACGAGGACACAGACTTCTCGGGGATCGTCTACCACGCCAACTATCTGCGCTATCTGGAGCGGGGGCGCAGCGACTTCTTCCGGATGGTGGGCATCTCGCACACCGAGCTGGCCAAGGAGGACACCGCCTTCGCCGTCATCCACATGACCCTGGACTTCAAGCGCTCGGCGCGGGTGGACGACGCCCTGGTGGTGCGCACCACCTACGATCGGGTCAAGGGCGCGCGGCTCTATGTCAGCCAGAAGGTGACGCGCGGCGACGAGGTGCTGCTGGAGGCCAAGGCCGAGGCGGTCTGCATCACCCTGGACGGGCGTCCGCGCCGACCGACCGCGCGCATGCTGAGCCAGCTGGCGCCGTGGCTGGCCGACGGCGAACCCTGATATCCGGCGATTTTCCGGATCGCTTGGCGATGGTCATAGTTTCACCCAAGCGCCGCTTCATGCCATACGGCGTCTCCAAGTCCTGATCTGACGCCCCAACGGAGCCTATTCCCGCATGGACGCCTCGGCCGCCGCCCCGAATTTCTCGTTCTTCACCTTGTTCATGCAGGCCGACTGGGTCGTGAAGGGGGTGATGATCGGCCTGATCCTGGCCTCGCTGGGATCGTGGGCCGTGATCCTGGACAAGCTGTTCCGCTTCACCGCCCTGAACCGCGCGGCGGACCGCTTCGAGGAGCAGGTGTCGAGCGGCCGCTCGCTGGAGGACGTCGCGGGCGAGGCGGGCGCCCAGCCCCGCCACGCCCTGCCGCGCATGTTGCAGGCGGCGCTGAAGGAATGGCGCGACGCCAAGGCCAAGGGCGCGATGAGCGAGAATCAGGCCGGCTTCCTGATCGCCCGGATCGACCGCATCCTCGACACCACGATCGCCCGCGAGACCAGCAAGGTCGAGGATGGTCTGGGCAGCCTGGCCATCGTCGCCACCGCCAGCCCGTTCATCGGCCTGTTCGGCACGGTCTGGGGCATCATGCACGCCTTCCAGAACATCGCGATCTCGAAGAACACCTCGCTGGCGGTCGTCGCGCCGTCGATCGCCGAGGCGCTGTTCGCCACGGCCGTCGGCCTGATCGCCGCCATCCCGGCCTATATCGCCTACAACAAGTTCTCGACCGACGCGGGCAAGTACGCCGGCCGGCTGGAAGGCTTCGCCGATGACCTGTCGACCGCGATCCAGCGCCGCCTGACGGAACGGGTCTGAGCCATGGCGATGTCGTCCAACGACGCCTTCGCCACGGGCGGCGGCCGGGGCCGTCGCCGTCGTGGCCGCCGCTCGCGCGGGGCCTTGTCAGAGATCAACGTCACGCCGCTGGTCGACGTGATGCTGGTGCTGCTGATCATCTTCATGATCAGCGCGCCGCTGTTGACCGCCGGCGTGCCGCTGGAGCTGCCCAAGACCGAGGCGGCCGCCCTGCAGAACCAGGACCAGCCGATCACCGTCTCGATCCGCAAGGACGGCAGCATCTTCGTCGGCGACAAGGAGATCCCCTTCGAGAATCTGGCGCCGCGCATCAGCGCCATCGCCGGCGACGGCTACAGCAAGCCGATCTTCGTCCGCGCCGACGGCGGGGCGACCTATGCGGTGGTGGCCCAGGTGATGGCGGGCCTCTCGAACGCGGGCTTCAGCAAGATCAACCTGATCACCGAGACCGGCGGCCCCTCGTCGGGAGCCGCGCCGAAAGACGCCCAGCCGGAAGGCTCGGCCGACCTGCGGCCGCCGCAGTAGGGCGCCATGAACGCCCGTCGCGAACAACGCGTCTCGCCGGCCCTGCTGGGCTCGGTCGCGCTGCACGGAGCGGTCGCGGCGCTGATGATCTTCGGCCTGCCGTGGCGATCGTCCAAGCCGATCACCATCGGCGAGTCGGTGCCGGTGACCATCGTCGCCAACGGCCCGACCAATGTGCGGCCGGCCGAGGAAGCGCCGGCGGTGGGTTCGGGAGGGGTGGTC
>NZ_SZWJ01000163.1:0-3337 GCF_012184455.1 Caulobacter sp. SSI4214
AGCAACCGGCCGATATTCTCCAGCGTCAGGCCCTGATCGGCCAACGTCGCCACGTCCCGTCCGCGATACCAAAGCCGGCCGCCGGCCACCGTGGTGATGGCCGACGGAAGAACGGGCTCGCCCCAGGCGATGGCCTCGGCGGCGACGTCGGCGGCGCGGCGGCCGCGCGCCTTCTTCTGGGCCAGGGCGGCGACGTCGGAGGCGCGATAGAGGCTGCGGCGAGGATCGCGCGGGTGCGCGGCGGCCTCGATCCGACCTCGGCTGACATAGGCGTAGAGCGTCTGCGGCCGGATCCCCAGCCGTTCCAGCACCTGATCCGCTTCCAGCCAGTCCGCCATATAGATTGATTATATTGATCAAGATTGACGATCAAGCCTCGCCCGCTTTTTTCTCGGCGCGAAAGGAGACCGCACATGTCCGATGGTCTTGAGGGCGTCATCGCCGCCCGCACCGTTCTGTCCGATGTCGACGGCGCCAAGGGCCGCCTGGTGATCCGAGGCTACGCCGTCGAGGACCTGTCGGGCCGAACCCGCTATGAGGAGGCGGCGCATCTGCTGTTCGACGGCTTCTTCGAGGACGCGCCCAGCGACCTCGCGCCGGCCCTGGGCCAGGCGCGCGTCCAAGCCTTCCGCGAAGTCGCCGCACTGGACGAAGGTCTGGCGCGGCGCGATCCCGTCGAGGCCATGCGCGCCCTGCTGGCCCGCCTGCCCGATGGCGACGACCTGGCGACCGCCCTGCTGCTGATCGCCGCTCCCGCCGTCTTCACGCCCGCCGTGTTGCGTATGGCCAAGGGCGAGACGCCCGTCGCGCCGGACCCCGCCCTGTCGCACGCCGCCGACATCCTGCGCATGATGCGCGGCGCGCCGGCGACCAATGCCGAGGCCGCCGCGCTCGACGCCTATCTGGTCACGGTCTGCGACCACGGCCTGAACGCCTCGACCTTCGCCGCTCGGGTCGTGGCCTCGACCCGCGCGGGCCTGACCTCGGCGGTGCTGGCGGGGCTGTCGGCGCTGAAGGGGCCGCTGCACGGCGGCGCGCCCGGGCCGGTGATCGAGATGCTGGATGCGATCGGCGCGCCCGAAAACGCTCGTCCCTGGTTGGAAAAGGCCCTGGCGCGCGGCGACCGGCTGATGGGTTTCGGCCACCGGATCTATCGTGTGCGCGACCCGCGCGCCGACGCCTTGAAGGCCGCCGTGCGCCGTCTGGCCGCGGCCTCCGGCGGCCTGCCCGGTCGCCTGGCCTTCGCCGAGGCCGTCGAGCAGGCCGCCCTGCAAATCCTGCGCGAGCACAAGCCCGACCGGCCCCTGGACACCAATGTCGAGTTCTACACGGCGCTCTTGCTGGAGGCGCTGGGCCTGCCGCCGTCCAGCTTCACGTGCGTCTTCGCCATGGGCCGGGTCTCGGGCTGGATCGCCCACGCCCGCGAACAGCTGGCCGGCGGTCGCCTGATCCGGCCCCAGTCGGTCTATGTGGGCCCCGAGGCGCGCGCGGCCGCCTGAAAGGCGAGAGTCGTTCGCGCTGGGGTCGGCGCGGTCGCCTTGCTAGAAGGCGGCCATGTCCGCCTCAGCCGTCTCGCCCGCGATCCGAACCGCCACGCAGCGGGTGGCGATGTTCTCCGTCGCCACCTCGACCTTGCTGATCATCATCAAGGCGATCGCCTGGCAGGCCAGCAGCTCCATCGCCCTGCTGGCCTCGCTGTCCGACTCGGTCCTCGACCTGATGGCGTCGCTGATCACGCTGTTCGCGGTGCGCTACGCCGCCGAGCCGCCCGACGCCGAGCACCGCTTCGGCCACGGCAAGGCCGAGGCCTTTTCCAGCCTGACCCAGGCCGGCCTGGTCTTCGCCTCCGGCGCGTTGATCGGCCGCGAGGCGATCGCGGCCTTACTGCATCCGCGCCCGGTCGATCACGGCCTGGCCGGCGTCGCGGTCATGGCGATCTCGATCGTCCTGACCATGATCCTGATCACGGCCCAGACCCGAGTGCTGAAGGCCAGCGGCTCGATCGCCATCGCCGGCGACCGCGCCCACTACGCCGCCGACCTGGCCGCCAACGCCGTGGCCCTGCTGGGCGTCGGGGCGGCGACCTGGCTTGGCGTCAACTGGCTGGACGCCGCCGCCGGCCTGGCCGTGGCGCTGTGGCTGATCTGGGGCGCGATCGGCGTGTTCCGCGAGGCCTCGCACCAGCTGATGGATCGCGAACTGCCCGAGGAAGAGCGCGCGCGCATCGTGGAGCTGGCCACGGCCGACCCGCGCCTACTGGGCGTCCACCAGCTGCGCACCCGCGCCTCGGGCCCGTATGTCCATATGCAGATGCACGCCGACCTCGCCGCCGACATCTCGCTGGCCGAGGCGCACCAGATCATGGTCGCCGCCGAGAACCGCCTGCTGGAGGCGTTTCCGGCCGCCGACATCCTGATCCACCCAGACCCTCGCGGCTTGGCCGAAAAGCACGGCGGGATGTTCGCCGCGGCCGACGAGGGTTGAGTTTTCGCGTCGTCCGGGGTCATAGACCACGGCATGGACGACACCTTGGCTGACCTTCCCCGCGCCTTCGCCGGAAAGACCGTGCTGGTCCTCGGCGACGTGATGCTGGACCGCTTCATCTATGGCGCGGTCGACCGCATCTCGCCCGAGGCGCCGGTGCCCGTCATCGCCGTCGAGAAGGAAACCGCCATGCTGGGCGGGGCCGGCAATGTCGCTCGCAATGTCGCCGCCCTCGGCGCCAAGGCGGTGCTGATCGGCCTAGTGGGCCGGGACGACGCCGGCGCGACCCTGCGCGGCATGATCGACGCCGAGCACGGCCTCGAAGCCGAGCTGATCGTCGACCCCAAGCGTCGCACGACCGAGAAGGTCCGCTACATCTCGGGCTCGCATCAAATGCTGCGCGTCGACCGGGAGGATCGAGGCCCTGGCGACAGCGAGGCCCTGCTCGCCGCGTTCCGAGGCCGCCTGGCGTCCGCCGACGTCGTGGTGCTGTCCGACTACGCCAAAGGCGTGCTGACCCCGGAGGCGACGCGGGGGGCGATCGACGCCGCCCGCGCCGCCGGCAAGCCGGTGATCGTCGACCCCAAGAGCCGCGATCTCGCCCGCTACGACGGCGCCACCTTGGTCAAACCCAATCGCAAGGAGGCCGCCGAGGCCACCGGCATCATCGACCCGTCGGACGAGGCCTCGGAGGAAGCCGGCGCGGCGATCCTGGCCATGGCGCCGGCGCTGGAGGCGGCCCTGATCACTCGGGGCGGCGCGGGCATGACCCTCGCCGCGCGCGGCCAGGCGCCCATCCACCTCCCCGCCACGGCGATCGAAGTGTTCGACGTCTCCGGCGCCGGCGACACCG
>NZ_SZWJ01000164.1:0-3207 GCF_012184455.1 Caulobacter sp. SSI4214
CTCCCAAGTCGACGCCCGCGCCATCCCAGGCCAAGCCCAGCCCGGCCAAGAAGAACGACAGCGACTTCTTCAGCTCGCTGGAGGCCTCGCTGGCCAAGAGCCAGAAGGCGACCGGCAAGCCGACCGCCAACGCCCCCAAGGGCCCGGCGCGCGCGGAGACCTCGGTCTCGGCCCGACCCGCGATGGGCGCGGCCACCGGCCTTTCCGCCGCCGCGCTGGGTCGGCTGCAGGGCGAGGTGCAGGAGCGCTGGAACCCCAACTGCGAGGTGGAGGGCGGCGCCGACGTCAATGTGCGCGTGATCTTCGTGATCGGACCGGGGGGGCGGGTGGTCGGCCAGCCGGAATCGCCGGGCACGTCCTCGCCCAACCCCGTGGTGAAGGCCGCCTCGGACCGCGCCATCCGCGCGCTGTTCGCCGCCTCGCCGTTCGCCTATCTGCCGTCCGACCTGTACGGTCAGAAAATCGCCCTGAACTTCAACGCTAAGCAGGCTTGTTCGCGTTGATATCCGGAAGAGAACCGAAGAAGGAGACCCCGATGCGCCTCAAGGCCCTGGTGCTCATGGCCGCCGTCCTGCTGGGCGGCGCGGCGTTCGTCACGCCCGCGGCCGCCCAGATCGAGGTCAATATCAATTCCGGCGCGGTCAAGCCGATGCCGATCGCGATCCCGGCCTTCTCGGGCTCGCCGCGCGGGGCCGAGATCGCCCAGGTCATCACCGGCAACCTCGAGCGCTCGGGCCTGTTCCAGCCGCTGAACGTCTCGGCCGTGTCGGATAAGCTGCAGGACGTCAACGTCCAGCCGCGGTTTCCCGAGTGGCAGGGGACCGGCGCCCAGGCCCTGATCAACGGCCAGGTCACGGTCGGCGCCGACGGCGGCCTGCGCGTCGACTTCCGCCTCTGGGACGTGTTCAGCCAGCAGCAGCTTCTGGGCCTGCAGTTCTCGTCGACGCCGGACAACTGGCGCCGCGTGGCCCACAAGATCAGCGACGCGGTCTATGAGCGCCTGACCGGCGAGAAGGGGTATTTCGACACCCGCGTGGCCTTCGTCGCCGAGAGCGGCCCCAAGCTGAACCGCATCAAGCGCCTGGCGATCATGGACCAGGACGGCGCCAATCCGCAGTACCTGACGGACGGCTCGTACATCGTGATGACGCCGCGCTTCTCGTCGACCAGCCAGGAACTGACCTACATGGCCCTGCGGCCGACGGGGTCGTCGATCTATCTGCTGAACCTGGAGACCAGCCGCCAGGAGACCGTCGGCAAGTTCCCCGGCATGGTGTTCGCCCCGCGCTTCTCGCCCGACGGCGGCAAGGTGGCGTTCTCGGTCGAGAAGAACGGCAACAGCGACATCTATCTGATGGACCTGCGCAGCCGCGCGACCACGCGGATCACCACCGATCCGGCCATCGACACCTCGCCGTCGTTCTCGCCGGACGGGACCAAGATCGCCTTCAACTCCGACCGAGGCGGTCAGGCCCAGCTCTATGTGATGAACCTGGACGGCTCGGGCGTGAAGCGCATCTCGTTCGGCGGCGGTCGCTACACCACGCCGGTCTGGAGCCCGCGCGGCGACTTCATCGCCTTCACCAAGCAGACGGGCGGCGAGTTCCACATCGGCGTGATGCGGCCCGACGGCAGCGACGAGCGGCTCCTGACCACCAGCTATCTGGACGAGGGCCCGACCTGGGCGCCGAACGGCCGCGTGCTGATGTTCTTCCGCGAAAGCGGCGGCGGCGGTCCCAAGCTGTGGACGGTGGACATCACCGGCCGGATCCTGCGCCCGGCGGCCTATGCTGGCCAGGCGTCCGACCCGGCGTGGTCGCCGCTGCTGGACTAATCGCGAATTTAACGCGCTCGCGAGGCAACCTTGACCGTGCGAGCGCGTTCTTGGCCATGACGCGCGGTTGGGATAATTCCCGCCACAATTGAATTATATGGGCTCGGCCGGACCTGACATCATTGTGAGATCTTTTCAGGCATTTATCGGGTCCATTCCAAGCCTGACTTAGGTATGGGTCAGGTCCAGATTTCGTAGACTTGAGGAGAAACTGGATGAGCTTCGACACCAAGCGCGCCGTTAGACTGGCGCTCGTCGGCGTTGCCGCCGCCTCGCTCGCCGCCTGTGCTTCGCGTCCGAAGCCCCAGCCCGCCCCGACGCCGGCCCCGACGCCGCCGCCCGCCGCGCCGAGCACGCCCTACACGCCGCCGCCGGCCCCGCCGGTCGCCAGCGGCGTCCTGCCGGGGTCGGTCCAGGACTTCGTCGTCAATGTCGGCGACCGCGTCTATTTCGACACCGACCAATACGCGGTCCGCGCCGACGCCCAGCCGGTTCTGGCCGCGCAGGCCCAGTGGCTGAACCGCTATCCGGCCGTGAAGATCCGCATCGAAGGCAACGCCGACGAACGCGGCACCCGCGAGTACAACCTGGCCCTGGGCGCCCGCCGCGCCAGCGCCGTCCGCGACTTCCTGATCGCTCAGGGCGTCTCGGCCGCGCGCATCGAGACGATCTCCTACGGCAAGGAACGTCCGATCGATCCGGGCACGACCGAGGAAGCCTGGGCCAAGAACCGTAACGCCCACACGGCGATCACGGACGGCGCTCGCTAAGACATCGAGACCCTTCCCCCTTGATGGGGGAAGGGCAGGGATGGGGGTGGCTCGGCGGTTCCGTCCGCGCGGCCCTAGAGCCCTTTTCGATCCGATAGTCGCGCCCGCGCCTTATCGGAAAACGCTCTAGATCACCCCCACCCAACCCTCCCCCATCCAGGGGGAGGGCTTTTTGCGCCGCACTTTTGTCCGCAATCGGGGCATAGTCGACACCATGAAGCTGAAATCCGCGCTCCTCGCCCTCCTGTTCGCCTCGACCGCCGCCGTGGCCGTGGCCCAGACGCCGCTGCCGGCCGACGATCCTCTGGACGACCGCTCCGCCAAGCGGGTCGACCGGATGGAGAAGGTGGTGCGCGAGCTGCGCGCGATCGTCTTCCAGGGGCGCGACACCGGCAAGCCGGTCGTGGTCCAGCCGGCCGAGACCGACGCCCAGATCGCCGCGATGAACGATCGCCTGAACGATCTGGAACAGACCCTGACGAAGCTGAACGGCCAGAACGAGGTCACGACCCACGACCTGGACGTGGCGCGGCGCACCGCCGCCGAGCAGAAGGCCCGCGCCGACGCGCTGGAAGCCCGCCTGACCGCCCTGGAAAAGTCGGT
>NZ_SZWJ01000165.1:0-3089 GCF_012184455.1 Caulobacter sp. SSI4214
GACCGAGCCGACGCCGGAGGCCGAGGCCGTCATCGCCCGCGTCCGCGAGCTGCTGGCCGGCGCCCGCGACGACCTTTCCGACATCCGGCTGGACGTCGAGGGTCAGCCCGCCTTCAACCTGCGGGTCTATGCGATCGCCCGGGCCATCGCGCCGGGCGAGGTCTCGACCTATGGCGAGGTGGCGCGGGCTCTCGGCGAGCCCGGCGCGGCCCGCGCGGTGGGCAAGGCCCTGGGCGAGAACCCCTGGCCGATCGTGGTGCCCTGCCACCGCGTGCTGGCGGCCTCGGGCGGCATGGGCGGCTTCTCGGCCTCGGGCGGGGCGGAGACCAAGGCCCGGCTCCTGACCCTGGAAAAGGCGCGGACCAGCCCGGCGCCCACCCTGTTCGACCTGGAGTTCTCGGTCGCGCCGTCGCGGACGGGCCAATAGTCGACGCGAACCTCGGTTTGCCCTCTTCCCACCTGATCGTCGATCACATTAAATGGCTGTTTGAAACCCTCCGCCGCCGCCCCAACCTAAAAGGGGCCAATCAGAGCGGTCGGCAAAACACCCACGGGCAGGAGAACGTCATGCGCGAATACACCAAGTTCTACATCGACGGCGCCTGGGTCGATCCGGTCGCGCCCAAGCCGCTGGACGTCATCAATCCGGCCACCGAGGACGTCGCCGGCGTGATCTCGCTGGGCTCCGAGGCCGATGTCGACAAGGCCGTCCGCGCCGCCCGCAAGGCGTTCGCGACCTTCTCCCAGACCAGCCGCGAAGAGCGCATCGACATCCTCGAGCGCATCATCGCCGAGTACCAGAAGCGCTTCGAGGACATGGCCAAGGCGATCACCGAGGAGATGGGCGCACCCGCCTGGCTGGCCCAGCGCGCCCAGGCGGCCATGGGCATCGGCCACGTCCAGACCGCCGTCGCCGTGCTGAAGGACTACAAGTTCGAGGAAGATCGCGGCACGACCCGCATCGTCAAGGAGCCGATCGGCGTCTGCGCCTTCATCACGCCGTGGAACTGGCCGGTGAACCAGATCGCCTGCAAGGTCGGTCCCGCCCTGGCCACCGGCTGCACCATGGTGCTGAAGCCTTCGGAAATCGCGCCGTTCTCGGGCTATATCTGGACCGAGATCCTGCACGCCGCCGGCGTTCCGGCCGGCGTCTTCAACCTGGTCAACGGCGACGGCCCGACCGTGGGCGCGGCAATGTCCAGCCATCCGGAAGTCGACATGGTGTCGTTCACCGGCTCGACCCGCGCCGGCATCGAGGTGGCCAAGAACGCCGCCCCGACCGTCAAGCGCGTGCACCAGGAGCTGGGCGGCAAGAGCCCGAACATCATCCTCGAGGACGCCGACTTCCAGCGCGCCGTCGCCGGCGGCGTGGCCTCGGTGATGATGAACTCGGGCCAGTCGTGCAACGCCCCGACCCGGATGCTGGTGCCCGGCCAGCGCATGGACGAGGTGATCGCCATCGCCAAGGCCGCCGCCGAGAGCCACACGGTCGGCGACCCGAACGGCAACCACAAGATGGGCCCGGTGGTCAGCGAGACCCAGTGGAACAAGATCCAGGGCCTGATCCAGAAGGGCATCGACGAGGGCGCGACCCTGGTCACCGGCGGCGTCGGCCGCCCGGAAGGCCTGGACAAGGGCTACTACGTCAAGCCGACCGTCTTCGCCAACGTCACCAACGACATGACCATCGCCAAGGAAGAGATCTTCGGCCCGGTGGTCTCGATCCTGGGCTATGACAATGTCGAGCAGGCGATCGAGGTCGGCAACGACACCGAATACGGCCTGGCGGCCTATGTCTCGGGCGGCGACCAGGCCGAGGTCCGCAAGGTGGCGGCCAAGCTCCGCGCCGGCCAGGTCAACCTGAACGGCGCCAGCACCGACCTGATGGCCCCGTTCGGCGGCTACAAGATGAGCGGCAACGGCCGCGAGTGGGGCGACCACGCGTTCGGCGAGTTCCTGGAGACCAAGGCGATCCTCGGCTACGGCGCGAAGGCGGCGGCGGAGTAGGGGGCTGGCCGCTTGTACTGAGTTAGACGGAGAGGGCGGGGCCGGGAGGCTTCGCCTTTTCTCTATTTAAATCAATTATAGCGGTGCCTTGATATCTGATAGACGCGAACGAATATTTTCTTTGATATCTTGGACCCAGTTTCCGACGGGCTCGAGCGTCTCATACGCTTGTATCCAAAAATCTGTTTGGTTCTGGGTTTGAAAGTTCTTTGTTACCTCAGCCATCCTACGGCTAATGAGAGACTTACTCATAGCCGTGCCGGCTTCTATCATCTTATTGACTAGTTCCTCTTCGATGAAGACGCCCTGAAGGATGACGTAATTCTGGAACTCGGAGACAGAGTACTGTGCTTTTCCCAGCTGCTGCCAGGTTAAGAATTCTCCGTACTTATCGATTTTGTGAGTGCTGTCCCGTATTTCGTCTTTTTGGAAATCCTTCAGATCGGACTCTTTGAGCCAGGCCTCAAGTTGGGACTTCGACATACGGTCCAGGTCAGCCAGTTGCTGAAATCCGGCAACGGCTTGGTGGCATGCTCCATAAGCCTTGTTCATTAGCCCCCACGCTTCAGGTAGCACTTCATATTCCCGGACATGAAATTTCGTTGCGCGGTCGGCGTAGCGACTCAGTTCGGCTTTTAAGCGTTCAACCTCGCGCAAGTTGGCTGCCTTGAAATCTTCGAGATCTTTCTGAAACTTGGAATCCAACCATCCCTTCGCGAGCATCTTGAAAAGCCAGTAGGCGACTCCCGCTGCAACGGCACCTGTAATGCCGAGGCTAGCTAGGGTTGCCAGAATTGGAGTGATCAGATCGCTTATGGGCACAACGGCCTCGCCAAACTAATAAGGTTCTAGTTGTTCACCCGACCCACCCCAGGGGCGGACCCAACCTAACTTCTCTCGAAGGCAGCAGCGTGCCGGACTGTCCAGGTCAGTCAAGGACCGGCTCCGCCGGCCGCGTCGCGGCGACGCGCAGCGTCGGCCTTGAGTGACCTGGACAGCCCGGCGATCGTCTCGCCGAGAGATGTAAGGATGGCTCCCTTCCCGGGGGCGGGAAGGGTCCCTCCACAAATCCCCAAACACCG
>NZ_SZWJ01000166.1:0-3063 GCF_012184455.1 Caulobacter sp. SSI4214
TGAACCGGCGCGAGCGCGAGCGGTGCGACGAGCGCTTCGGCGCCGCCAAGCCCAAGGGCGAGCCGTTGCAGGCGATGGACGCGGCCAAGCGCCAGGGCTTCGATGCCCAGGCCGCCGCCCAGGAGGCCTATCGCCGCTATAAAGAAGGCTCGATGGGCCCCGGCGTCGACCACCGTAGTCGCGAGGGCCCCGGCACGATGAAGGAGATCCCCTTCGTCCTGGGCGCCCAGCAGGACGGCCTGGGCCGCGAGCGCCGGGACGTCGTCGATCAGATCCGCCGGGAGCACGACGCCGACGACCGGGCGCGGAAATTCCTCGAACTCCAGAAGAAGGCGGGACAGCGCCCCTGACCGGGCCGGCGGCGGGGCTTGAGCTTTCGCCGCGCTCGCGCCAGTCTGGACGCTCGGTTCAATTCCGTGTGGTTCATGTCAGAGATTGTGCGCGAGGCGCGGGCCTAACAGGCTCCGGACCTCGGTTCGCCGAATTCGTCCGAGGGCGTTTAGGCCCGTCATCCGCCCGCGCGTTCGCTCGGCGGACGCGTGATCGTTTGCCTCGATCTCTCGGACACTCCCTTGAACATCTCAAAACCGCAGCAACGCGTGCTGCACGCCCTGGCCCAGGGCGGCCGCATCGAACTGGAACGCGACGAGAAAGGCCGCGTCGTCTCGGCCGATTGCTACACCCGCGACGGTTGGGCCCTGACCGATGGCACGGTCGCGGTCTTCCAGGCCCTGAAGCGAAAGAAACTGATCGCCAGCCAGGACGGCGGCCCCTACCGGATCACCCGGTTGGGGCTCGGCAATCTTCGCGCCCAGCTCGATAACCGCGTGGGCGCCAAGGCCTGGTAGGTCAGTTCGTCGCCTTGAAGAACAGGACGCGCGCGGCGCCATAGTCGCGCGCGTCGATCTGCTCGAAGCCCTCGAGAACCGGGTCGACCTCGCCCCGGCCGCGCTCGAACATCAGGATCGCGCCGGGGGCCAGCCAGCCGCCGGCGCGCATCTCGGCGACGGCCTTCTCGCCCAGGCCCTTGGCGTAGGGCGGGTCGAGAAAGGCGATGTCGAACGGCGCGCCGGCGCTGGCCGGACGGGGTCCCAGGTCCGTGGCGTCGCGGCGATGGACGCGCGTGACGCCGAACAGGTGCATGGCGTCGATGTTCTCGCGGATCGCGCCGCGCGCGGCGTCGTCCGTCTCGACGAACAGACAGAAGGCCGCGCCGCGCGACAGGGCTTCCAGCCCCAGGGCGCCCGAGCCGGCGAAGACGTCGATGACCCGCGCGCCATGCAGGTCCGGCGCCCAGGCGGCGTGCTCCAGGATGTTGAACACGGCCTGGCGGGCGCGGTCGGAGGTGGGTCGGGTGGCCTCGCCCGGCGGGGCGACGATGGCCTTGCCCTTGTGCTGGCCCGAGACGATTCGCATCAGGCGGCCGTTTCCTTGGCGGGCCGGGGCGTCAGGCGACGGCCGACCAGGTTGAGGCCGATCACCAGCGCCGCCATCAGAGCCCAGCCCCACGGCTTGACCAAGCTGAAGATCGTCAGGCCGCACATCAGGCCGGGCAGCAGCGCCACCCGCAACAGCACGAACACGGCCTCGCTGACCGGCATCGGCTCGGTCAGCTTGCCGACGAAGGCCGCGTAGGCCCAGACCAGCCCCATCGCCAGACCGATGAGCGCCACGTGGCCGACATAGACCACCACGGCTTCGCCGTCGTGCTTCTCCCAGAGGAGCTCGGTGACCATCGGCAGCAGGGCGATCAGGCCCAGCACCAAAAGATTGAAGACGTCCAAGCCGCCATTGGCCCGCGCCAGGCGGGAGAACACCCGGCGGTGGCTGAACCAGCAGACCCCCACCACCGCGAACGATACGGCATAGGCGGTCAGCTTGGGCCCCATCTGGACGAAGAGATCGGCGATCCCGCGCCAGTGATGCGGCGGATGGATCTCGATGGCCAGCAAGGTGATCGCGATCGCGAAGACGGCGTCCGAGAAAAGCACCAGCCGGTGCAGATGGCCGGGGCTGGCGTCGCCCGAATTCGTGTCACTCATGCTTGGCCCCTTACATCGCGTAACGGGATGTGTGCCGTCCCCGTCGCCTCGCGGCAAGCGGGTGCTTTACAAGATCGCGGTCGCCCCCTCTTAGTCGGGGCGAAGGGAAGAGGCGAACGCACGATGGGCATGGGCGAGATCATGGAGGCGGCGAAGCGCTCGCGCTTTCTGTCCGACCTGTCGCCCTTCGACCGCGATGCGTGGCGAAGCGTCTTCGCCGTGCCGGTCGGCGTGCTGGCCGGGGCCGTGGGCGCGCTGCTGGGCGCGGTGTCGGCGGCGCTGATCGTCCTGCTGATCGTCAGCGGCCTGGATGGCGCGCCGGCGGCGTCCGATCTGTTCAAGGTGCTGTCCGACCCGAACCTGACCGAGCCGACGGCGCGGCAGTCGCTGTTCATCCTGTCGGCCCTGGTCGGCGTCAATCTGGGGGCGGCCGTCGGCTTCGTCGCCGCGGCCGGCGCGATCCACCACCGCAAGATCATCGACTATGTCAACGACGGCGAGCCGATCCGCTGGCGGCTGATGCTGGGCGGACTGCTGCTGGTCGGGACGGTGATGAGCACGGCCGTCGGCGTCTCCAGCCTGATGGGCCAGACGATCGATCCGCCGCTGCTGAAGATGTCGCCGAACCTGGTCGGCCGCGCCTTCTACGCCGCCCTGGCGATCGGCCTGCTGATCCTGGCCGCCGCCGCCGAGGAGCTGGTGTTCCGAGGCTGGCTGCTGAAGCAGAGCGCCGCCTACGCGCGCGACCCGATCGTGCTGATGATCCTGAACGGCCTGCTGTTCGCCGCCGTCCACCTGGACCCCAATCTCGACGCCTTCCTGATCCGCGCGGCCATGGGCGCGGGCCTGACCTGGATGGCCCTGCGCCTGGGCGGCATCGAGCTGGGCATCGGCGCCCACGCCGCCAACAACGCCGTGATCCTGCTGCTGCTGCGGCCGATGACGACGCGCCCTGACGCGCCGCACGAGTTCAAGGCCGGGCTGATCGCCAGCGCCCTGGTCGTGCTGGCCGGCTTCATCG
>NZ_SZWJ01000167.1:0-3052 GCF_012184455.1 Caulobacter sp. SSI4214
CGCCGACGCCCTGGTGATCCTCACCGAATGGGACCAGTTCCGGGCCCTGGACCTCGACCGCCTCAAGCTGCTCCTCAAGTCCCCCACCGTCGTCGACCTGCGCAACGTCTACAAGCCCGCCGAAATGGTCCGACACGGCTTCACCTACGCCTCTATCGGGCGGTAGAGCGGGACGGCCTATCGCCCCGTCCACTTGGGCGGGCGCTTCTGGGCGAAGGCGAGGGGGCCTTCGCGCACGTCGGCGGATCTGAACAGCGCCTTGACGGCCGGATAGGCGTCCTGGCCGCGATAGGCGGCTTCCAGGCTGGGCGTGTCCAGGCCGCGATGAACCGTCTGCTTGGACGCGCGGATCGACATCGGACTGCAGGCCAGGATGTCCTGGGCCCAGCGGCGAGCGACCGCCATGACCTCGCCGGCCGGGGCGACCTCGTTGACGAAGCCCAGTTCGACGCCCTCCCGCGCCCCGACCCGGCGGCCGGTCAGGATCATGCCCATCGCCCGCTTGAGGCCGATCAGGCGCGGCAGGCGGTGCAGCCCGCCCGCGAGAGCGGCTAGTCCGACCTTGGGTTCGGGGAGCGCGAACACCGCGCTTTCGTCTGCGACGATCAGATCGCAGGCCAGGGCGACCTCGAAGCCGCCGCCCATGGCCAGGCCATTGACGGCCGCGATGACCGGCTTGTCGAGGTCGAACCGCGAGGTGAGGCCGGCGAAGCCTGTGGTCGGGGTGCGGGTTGGCTCACCCCGGGCCATGGCCTCGGCGGTATATTTCAAGTCGTTGCCGGCCGAGAACGCCTTGTCGCCGGCGCCGGTGATGATCGCCACCCACTGGTCCGGATCTGCGGCGAAGGCGTCGAAGATCTCGGCCAACTCGGCATTGGCCATCGGGTGCAGGGCGTTCATCACGTCGGGACGGTTGATCGTGACGATGGTCAGCGGTCCTTCCCGTTCGACCTTGGCGAATTCGCCCTTGCCGAGGCTCCGGGGGCGCTTGGCCCCTGCTTCCCAGATCAAGGTTCCGAACACGTCGACGCGCACGTGGCCCTCGGTCCCGACGGCCGAGCGCTCCATCGACAGCAACGGGCTCATCGAGGCTTGGTCGTCGGGGGCGATGCGGGCCATCAGTCGTTCCCCGGCCGGCGTACGCGCGATGACGATCCCGTCCTGGGGCGCGCCGTCACGGCCGAAGCGGACCGTGTAGGTCTCGATGGTCGCCGGACCGTCATAGCGCTCGACCAGAACCGGCACGGGTCCGCGCGCCGCGTCGGCGGCGGCCTGCACCGAATAGTCCTGCGCCAGCGGCTGGTCTGGCGCCTTGGCGCCGACCACCAGGGCGTGGTGCTTGTTGACATAGCCGCCCTGGCCGTAGAGCAGGCCCAGATCCTCGGGGTGCTCGCGCAGCCTGCGCGTCATCGCCGCCACCGCGTGGCCCATATAGTTGTTCAGCGGCGCGCCAAAGAAGGTCAGGCCGCCCGTCACGGTGGGCGGGACCTTGTCGGCGTCGAGGCCCAGGGTGCGCAGGGCCATCTTCGGCACCACCGGGAAGCAGCTATAGAGCTCCATGTGCGCGAAGCGGTCCGCGCCGCCCACCTGCGCCGCCGCCGTCTCGAGCACGGTCTGCTGGGCGGTGGAGTGGGCGTAGCTGTCGCGCAGCAGATAGTCCTCGGGCTCCCGCGCGGCCGCCCCACTCCAGACGTGAATGATGCGGTCCTCCGGCACGCCCAGCTCGCGCGCCAGGGCCAGGCTGGTGACGAGAATCGCGGCGGCCTGGTTCACCTGCGGATTGGCCACCATCAGCTTGGGATAGGGCCAGTTGATCAGGCGGTTGTCCGGCGTGATCTCGGCGATCGTCGCCGCGTCGGGCGCGGAGCGGATCCAGGCGTTGGGATTGGTCGCTGCGACCTGGGCGTAACGCGCCCAAAGATCGGCGGACTCGGCCTGGGCCTGGGCCGGCGTCTCGCCCCACGCGGCCTGGGCCGCCATTTCATAGAACGGATAGACCTGGGCCGGATCCTGCATCCCCAGGGCCACGGCGGGCGGGCTCATGGCGAAGCGGCTGGACGGGAAGCGCACGGCGGTCTCGGCGGAGGCTAGCGGGGTCCACGGCGGCTTGGCCTTATCGCGGCGGGCGCGGGTGGCGCTGTGGGTCGACTCTCCGCCGACGATGGCGGCGACCTTCTGCTCACCGCGCGCGATGCGGACGGCGGCCTCGTGGATCAGGCGGATCGGGGTCTCGCCGCCCATGCTGGCGTTGGTCTTGCGGGCGGGATCGATGCCCAGGCGCTCGGCGAGCTGTCCCACCGGATCGACATAGCGCCAGGACACCAGGCCCACGAGGTCCAGCGTGTCGACATGCGCCAGCACACGGGCGCCGGCGTCGTCCTGCGCGGCTTCCAGCGCCTGGGCCATCAGGGCCACGGGTTCCAGACTCTGCTCCAGCGTCGTCGGGCGATCGATGGCTTCGCCGACGCCGATGATCACCGGCGAAAAATGGGGATCGCGCATGGTCCGGAAGGCCTCCCAGGCTATTCGTCTTTTGGCGTTAATCGATCAGCTAAATCGCCTCCTGGCCATGGTGACGCGGCGGCAATTCCTTATGACACGATCACGCGACGGGTTGCGCCACGCTCGCCTGCAGGCCAGCGATGGTCGGGGGGAGGGCGGCTGCGTCCGTGGCCACATGCGCGGCCAGATCCGCCAACCGCGCCAGCTGGGCCTGCTGCTCGTCGAGCGCCTCCGCCAGAGCCTGGCGCAGCGCCTCGCTTTGGGCGGCGGGCTTGTCCCGCAGAACCAGGATGTCGCGGATCGCGGCGATCGGCAGACCGACGCCGCGCAGGGCGACGATGGCCTTCAGCTGTTCCAGCGTGCCGGAGTCGTAGCCCCTCACGTTCCGGGCGAGGCGGTGCGAGCGCACCAGCCCTTGGTCCTCATAGTGACGCAGCGTGCGCGCCGTGACGCCCAGGCGTCGGGCGGCGTCGCCGATCTCGATCAGGCGGATCGGGGCGAGGGGAATGCGAGGTTGGTAGTTCATCAGCCAAACTCCACGAGGATTTCG
>NZ_SZWJ01000168.1:0-3014 GCF_012184455.1 Caulobacter sp. SSI4214
CCCGCAGGCCGTCAGCAGCGCCAGCGGCAGGAGCAGGCCAAGAGCTCTCACCCCTTCCGCTTGGGTCCCACGTGGTCGAAGGCGCGGGGCAGGTCGCGGGCGCCGTGGCCCCGGCCCGACAGGCTGGGATTGGTCATGAAGTAGTCGTGGGCCGAGAAGGCGCCCTTGCTGTTCCAGGCCGGATCGCGGGCATACTCGCCCTCGCTGTCCAGCTTCCAGCTCTGGGCCTCGTCGTTGAGGTTGGCCACCATGATCTGGTCCAGCACCTGCTGGTGGACGGTCGGGTTCTCGACCGGAACCAGGCTCTCGACGCGGCGGTCCAGGTTGCGCGGCATCCAGTCGGCCGAGCTGATGAACACCCGCGTCTGGGCGCTGGGCATGGCCGCGCCGTTGGCGAAGGCGACGATGCGGGCGTGCTCCAGGAAGCGGCCGACGATCGACTTGACCCGGATGTTCTCCGACAGCCCCTTGATCCCCGGCCGCAGGCAGCAGATGCCGCGCACGACGAGGTCGATCTGCACGCCCGCCTGGCTGGCGGCGTAGAGGGCGTCGATGATCTGCGGGTCGACGACGGCGTTCATCTTGGCCCAGATGCCCGCCGGCCGGCCTTCGCGGGCGGCCTTGGCCTCGGCCTCGATCATCCTCAGCAGGTCCGGCTTCAGCGTCATCGGCGAGAACGACAGCTTCTCCAGCCGCCCCGGCTGAGCGTAGCCGGTAATGAAGTTGAACAGCTTGCCGCCGTCTCGCCCCAGGGCCGGGTCGCAGGTGAACAAGGAGAGGTCGGTATAGATCCGCGCCGTGAACGGGTGATAGTTGCCGGTGCCGAAGTGGCAGTAGGTCCGCAGCGTCTGGTCGGCCTCGCGGCGCACCACGACCGACAGCTTGGCGTGCGTCTTCCAGTCGACGAAGCCGAACACCACGTGCACGCCGGCCCGCTCCAGGTCGCGCGCCCACTTCAGGTTATTTTCCTCGTCGAACCGCGCCTTGATCTCGACCAGGGCCGTGACGTTCTTGCCGTTGTCGGCCGCCTCGATCAGGGCCGCCACGATCGGACTGTCCTTGGAGGTGCGGTAGAGCGTCTGCTTGATCGCCAGCACGTTCGGATCGCGCGCGGCCTGGCGCAGGAACTGCACCACCACGTCGAAGCTCTCGAACGGGTGGTGGACCAGGATGTCCTTCTCGCGGATCGCCGCGAAGCAGTCGCCGCCGTGGTCGCGGATGCGCTCGGGGAAGCGGGCGTTGAACGGCGGGAACTTCAGGTCCGGACGGTCCGGCGGGATCAGCTCGCTCATCTGGGCCAGGCCCAGCTTGCCGTCGACCAGGATCACGTCCTCGGGCTCGGCGCGCAGGCCCTCGATGATGAAGTCGCGCAGGTCCGGCGGCATGGTGGTCTGGATCTTGACCCGCACCACGCGGCCCAGCCGGCGCTTCTTCAGCCGCGCCTCGAACTCGCGCACCAGGTCCTCGGCCTCTTCCTCGATCTCGAGGTCGCTGTCGCGGATTAGGCGGAACAGGCCCCGGCCCTCGACCTCGTAGCCGGGGAACAGGTGGTCCAAAAAGAGGATGATGAAGCTTTCCAGCGCCATGATCTTGCGCTGGCGCTTGCGGCCGCGGGTCACCACCGACGACAGCTCCCAGAACCGCCGCACCTGCGAGGGGATCGGCGCCAGGGCGTACAGGTGCTTGTCGTCGGCGATGCGACGCAGCTTCAGCGCCAGGCAGAAGCCCAGGTTCGGGATGAACGGGAACGGGTGCGCCGGGTCGATCGCCAGCGGCGTCAGCACCGGGAAGATCTGGTCGAGGAAGATGGCCTCGGCCTTCTTGCGGTCCTCGCCCTCGATATCCTTGGCGTCCAGCAGCTTCAGGCCTTCATCCCACAGCTCGGTGCGGACCTGGCGCCAGATCTTCTGCTGCTCGGCCATCAGCTCGGCGGCCGAGGCGTTGATGCGCGGCAGCTGCTCGCCCGGCGTCAGGCCATCCTGGCTGACCACCCGCACGCCCTCGCGCACCTGGCCCTTCAGGCCGGCCACGCGCACCATGTAGAATTCGTCGAGGTTGTTGGCGCTGATCGACAGGAACCGCAGCCGCTCCAGCAGCGGGTGACGCGGATTGGCGCTCTCCTCCAGCACACGCTGGTTGAAGGCCAGCCACGACAGCTCGCGATTGAAGAACCGTTCGGGCGAGGCCATCCACTCGGCGTCCAGTTCCAGCGGGGTGGGGCTGTCGGTCTGCGGAACGGTGGCGGGCACGGTCAGGGCGGCGGTCTCGGTCATGAAGGCACTCTAGTCGCCAATGTGTCGCGCCATCGTGAACGAGGCAAGTGACGGGAGAAAGACAGGGGGATGTCGCCTGTCTTTCCATCATAAACGCCCGTCATTCCCGCCTTTGTGGCGGGAACCCCTCTATCCGCCGCGGGTGCGGGAGGGGCGGATCGCTAGAGCCTTTAGCCTGAAATCGGAATCGATTTCAGGCGTCAAAAAGGCTCTAAATCAAATATTTAGAGCGTGAGATAAGCTGAAACCGGTTCCCACTTTCAGCCTCACGCTCTAGCGATCCGCTTGCGTCTCACGTGTCAGCTGAACCATGGGTTCCTGCTACCAGGGCGAGAATGACGGAGCTTTAAGAGAAGGGGCAGAGCCTCAACCCGCCTCCTCATCCCCCTCGAAATCCCCCAGCACCTCGCGGGCCAGGGCCTTGTTCAGTTCGCGCCGGCGCTGGTCGGCGGCCTCGTCCAGCAGGTCGGCCGCCGCGATCGCCTCGGCCGCCGAGCGGGGCAGGCGAGCCAGCAGATAGGGATAGAGGTCCGGATCCGGCTTCAACAGCCTCTGTTCGAAGGCCCGCCGCAGCACCGCCTCCAGCACGACATCGTCGGGCGGCGCGATCGCCGCGACGCACAGGGCGTTGAGCCGCGAGCGCAGGTCCGGCACCGCGCAGGCCCAGCCGACCGGCGCGGTCCGCCCGGTCAGCAGCACGGTCCCGCCGTCGACCCCGGCCATCCAGAAGGCCGCCCCGAA
>NZ_SZWJ01000169.1:0-2925 GCF_012184455.1 Caulobacter sp. SSI4214
CAGGGCGTGCCGCGCATTCTGTCCGACCTGTTGCGGGCGCCGCCGCGGCCGGGCTTTCCTGGGCGTCGGCCATGATCGGCGCGAGCAGGACCAGGATGGGCAGGATGCTGGCGGTCGCGATGTGCGCGCCCCGAGCGGTGACAAGACGTGACATTCCAATCTCCCCTTGGCGACGCGCGACCTCTTGGCCACGCCCCCTCAGGCGCGGCCGCGGACGGTCTTCACGGCGCATTCACAGCAGCGATAAAGCTTCGCCCCCGGACGAAGCGGCCAATCGCCTCCGGCCCCCCGTTGGTCGGCGACGATCACTGTGGCGTCGGGTGTCTTTGTCTTCCGGGCCCCGAGGAGCCGCGGCGCATTGCTTTCCTCGACGTTCGAAGACTGCCCCGAAGACTGAACGTCATCAAATTGTAATCCGTTATGCCCCTATCCAATTTCTGGATGGCGATAGCTGACCTTGCCCACGCCCCGCGTCAGCTCGGCGACCAGCCACTGGATCACCGGCTCCCGGCTACGGTAGGGCTGCCACTGGGCGATCAGCGCGGAGGTGGGTCGCGCGAAGTCCAGGTCGACCACCGTCAACGGCAGGATGGCCGCGTTGTATTGCGCGAACCAGCCGCTCGTGGTCACCACCAGGTCGGATCCCACGGCCAGCAGAGGCAGCATCGAGTTCAGGCTGGTCCTCGCGACGATATGCCGGCGCGCGCGCGGGTCGTTGGGGCCATAGTCGCCGAACAGGGCCTTTTCCATCTCGTCGGAAAGGGCGGCGTGACGCGCGGCGAGATACTCCGCCTCGGATATTTTCCGTCCGGCCATCGGATGCCTTCTCGAGACCAGCGCCGACAGGCTGTGCTCGAATAGGGGCTGACGGCAAAGGCTGGGATCCGCCATCACGTCGGGAACGATCGCCACGTCCGCCCCGGCGTCGAACAGCTTCTGGACCGAACCGTGACTGAAGGGCGCCATGTTGATCCGGATGTTCGGCGCGGCGGCCCGGATATCGGGGATGATCCGGCTGACGAACATCAGTTCGATCGCCTCGGGCGCGGTGATGGTGATCTCGCGTTCGGCGGTGGCCGGATCGAAATCGAGCGTCAGATTGAAGGTGTCGTCCACCTCGCGCAGTACCCGGCCGACCCGATGCAGCAGCGCTTCGCCCAGCGCCGTCAGCCGCCGCTTGTCGCCGTAGACAACCAGTTCATCGCCAAAGTGATCGCGCAGCTGTCGAAGCTTGGCGCTGAGCGCGGGTTGGCTCAGCGCGATGGAATGCGCCGCCGCGGTAAGCGACGGGGAGTGCAGAAGCGCATCCAGCGCATAGAGCAGATTGGTGTTCAGCCGACGTAATTGAGCGCGATCGCGCGGCGGCCATGGCTCGTTGCTGTCGTCCAACATCTCCCTCCCGACGGTTCTCGCGACATGCCAAGGACTATCAGCCTGGCGCGAACGCGTGGATGAAGCAGTATGACGCGGCCAGATCCGACAGCTATCCGATAACGACATCGCCTTGGCCGTCAGCGGCGCCAAGGACGCCGGCCCGACGCCGCTGGCGGCCAAGGCTATTTCGCGCCCGCGCTGGGGGGAAGCTGGGGGGAGACGCGCGACATCGCGCGAAATCGCACCGCGCGAAGACGATCTACGATTTGATTATAAAGAATAAAGGAGATGGTGGACGCGACAGGGATTGAACCTGTGACCCCTACGATGTCAACGTAGTGCTCTCCCGCTGAGCTACGCGTCCGCCGAAGCGATCCGAAGCGTCTTCGAAAAGACGTCCCGGCCGGGAAGGTGTGGGGGTATAGCGGCGGCTTGGCCGACGCGCAACCCGCCCCGGAACTTTTGCCCGAATTTTTTCGGGGAGATCCGCTAAGCCCTTATGCGGCCATCATCTTTTCCACCTCGGCGACCAGGTCGCGCAGGTGGACGGGCTTGGACAGCACCTTGGCGCCGGCCGGCGCGCGGTCCTGGGCCGAGAGGGCGACGGCGGCGAAGCCGGTGATGAACATGATGCGCAGCGAGGGATCGCGGGCGGCGGCCTGGCGGGCCACCTCGATGCCGTCCATGCCGGGCATGACGATGTCGGTCAGCAGCAGGTCCCAGGGGTGCTCCAGGTGCTGGACGGCTTCCTCGCCGTCGGCGCAGGCCTGGACTTCGAAGCCGGCGCGTTCCAGGGCGCGGGCCAGGAAGCCGCGGAGGGAATCGTCGTCTTCGGCGAGGAGGATGCGGGCCATGAGGTCACGTGTCCGGGGAATGCGTCGAAAGAGGCGCCCACCTTAGCGTGAAGTCGGTAAATCGGGGATGAACCTAAACGTCGCGGCCTGTGGACGCTTTGCCGTTTGACCGCGGGCGGCGGGCCTTCGATGATGCGGTCATGAGCGCCTGGCGGCCGATCACGGCGAACGCGCCGGAAACCCCGCCGCTGGAGACCCTGGAGGGACCGGCGTTCGAGGTCGCGCGCGCCGCCCCGGCCGGAGTCGCGCCGCCGACGCCGCTGGTCTTCGCCTCGCCCCACTCGGGCGGCGCCTATCCGCCGGACATGATCGCCGCCGTGCGCCTGCCGCTGGAGGCCCTGCGCGCGTCCGAGGACGCCTTCGTCGACCAGATCATCGCCGGCGCGCCGCGCCTAGGCGCGACGGTGATCCGCGCCCGCTTCGCCCGCTCGTACATCGACCTGAACCGCGAGCCCTGGGAGATGGACCCGGCGATGTTCGACGGCGACCTGCCGGAATACGCCCGGGGCCAGTCGGCGCGGGTCGCCGCCGGGCTGGGGGCGATCCCGCGCCTGGCCGGCGAGGGGCGTCCGATCTACGCCCGCAAGCTGACCTTCGCCGAGGCCAGCGAGCGGGTCGAGCTGGCCCACCGCCCCTATCACGACGCCTTGGACCGGCAGCTGGCGGCGGCGCGCGGGGCGCACGGCCTGGCGATCCT
>NZ_SZWJ01000170.1:0-2893 GCF_012184455.1 Caulobacter sp. SSI4214
CTTGTCCAGGGCGGCCTTGTCGGACGCCTGGGTCTTCAGCGCCTTGCGCGTGCGGCGGCCCTTCTTGGTCAAGAGGCTGGGCTTGGGCGGATCGTCACCCTCGGCGAAGGCCAGGGCCGGCGCGGCCAGACCCGCCAGCGCTCCCAAGAGGAGCCGTCTCGAAACCATCTCGTCCCCCGACGCGGTCTAAGGTCCAGCGACCCTAGGGCGACGGGCTCAAGGCAAGGTTAACCGAAGCGTCGGCGACCTTTTTGTCGCACCGAACGGGGCGTCACGAGCGGCTGAGATCCATGCCCAGGGTCGGCCCGATCCCATCGGGATGGTCGCCGAAATAGTGACCCTCCGAACGGCGCTTGGCCACGGCCTCGAGCCGCCGGCGCAGGTCTTCGTTCAGGTCCAACTTCGGCGCGTCCTCGGCCGCGTCGCCGTCGTCGGCCGGGATCGACGCGGCGATCACCTGCCGCAACCGCGCCCCAAACCGCGCGTCGTCGTGACTGCCCGTCTCGGGCGGCGCGTCGAGGAAGGTCATCACCTCCTCCAGAGCGGTTTCGTCATCAACGGCGGGATGGGCGGTCTTGGTCATGGCGACGCTCCTTGTGTCAGGAGAACGGGGCCCGCCACGGCAAAGTTCCGCGACAGTCGTCAAAGCGGTGGCGCGGAGCGAGAAACCACCTCAGGATGTCGAGGCGGCGAAGAAACGGGGAACGGTCTTGCGTGGATTGGCGATGGTCCTGGCAATCGCGCTGGGCTTGGCGACAACGGCGGCGGCCCGGACCGCGCCGGTCACCTATACGGTCTCGCCACGCTTCGATCATGGCGCCCTGGTCGCGCTACGGGTCCGCATCGACCTGATCGCGGACGCCAGCGGTCGCGCGCGCCTTCAGCTCCCCGATCACTGGATGGGTCATGACCGTTTGTGGCGAAACTTCCGCGACCTGACCGTCGACGGCGTCGCCTCGATCGCCGAGGACGGAGACAGCGTCCGCGTCGTCCGCGCGACGCCGGGCAGCCGCCTGACCGTCCGCTACGATATTCCGTCCGCGATCGACCACGAGCCGAAAGACTCCGACCCCGATGGCTCGCCCGCCCTGCCTTGGGTGCGACCGGACTGGTTCTACGCCTTGACCGCCACCGCGCTGCCCAGGATCGAGGGGCATGACGACGCGCCGGCCCAGTTCCGCTGGTCGGACTGGCCCGAGGGCTTTCCGGTCGATTCGTCCTTCGCCGGCCAGGCCAAGCTGACGGTAGGAGACATGGCTCGAGGCCAGCTGATCGGCGGTCGCGGCCTGCGGACCACGCGCGCCGGCCCGCTGCGGTTGGTCATCCACGGCCGGCTGGACGCCGTTCCCGACGCCGTGCTGGCCCAGGAACTCTGGACGATCCTTCGCGCCGAACGCGCCTTTTTCGGCGACGACGCCGGCGCGCCCTACATGGTCGCCGCCGCGACGATCGCCTCGGTCGGCGACCAGTCTTTCCACGGCGTCGGCCTGAACAAGGCCTTCAGCCTGACGGCGACGCCCGGCATGACGCTGGAGGATCTGCGTCCCTATCTCGCCCACGAGTTCTTCCACGAATGGAACCCGTCTAGGCTGGGGGCGCCCCTCCTGGAGCCGCGACGCTACTGGTTCAGCGAGGGCTTCACCGACTTCTACATGCGTCGGCTCCTGGCGCGCGAGCGCCTGATCACGCCCCCGCAATTCGTCGCGCTGTGGAACGATATGCTGCGCGCCTACGCCGCCTCGCCGGCCCGGCGCATGACCGGCCAAGAGGCTGGAAAGGCGTTCTGGACCGACCCCATGGCCGAGAAGCTGCCCTATCAGCGCGGAGCCTTGCTGGCGGCGCTGTGGGACGAGCGGCTGCGCGCCAAGGGCGCCAGCCTCGACAACGTCCTGCGGACCCAGGCCAAGGCCGCCGCCGCCCGTCCCGATGTCTCGCCGATCGATCTCTTCGCCGAGGAAATGGCCAAGCATGGCGTCGACGTCGCGCCCGATATCGAAACCTACGCCAAACGCGGCGAGCCGATCGTCTTGACCCCCACCGCCTTCGCGCCCTGTGCTGACGTCATCGAGGTCACGGTTCCGACGTTCGACCTCGGCTTCACGCCCAAGGCCGACGACTCCGGCGTTCTGACCGTCACCCAACTCCGCCCGGACACGCCCGCCGCCCGCGCCGGCTTGCGCGACGGCGACGTCATCGCGCGGAAGCGGGCCGGAACGAACGGCGACTCGACCCAGCCCTACGATCTCGACGTCCGCGGCGCCGACGGCGTGACGCGCGCGGTCAGCTTCCTGCCGCAAGGCGCCGGCCAGATAAGCTTCCAAAAGCTGAGCCTGCGCCCGGAAGCGGCGGCCAATCCGGCCCTATGCGGCTTCAAGCGCTAGGCGCCTCGATCCGACGATATTCTGGAAAAGAGTGGTGCCGCCTAGGTGACTCGAACACCTGACCTACGCATTACGAATGCGCCGCTCTACCGGCTGAGCTAAGGCGGCCCACGGACCCCGAAGCGGCTGCCCCGGGGCGAAGGGAGCGCCTATTTAGCGGCGCGCGAGCCGCTTGCCAAGCGCCGTCTTGCGCCAGATTTGCGACGAGGGGCCGGACCGCCGCCTTTGGGACCCTCCGGAGGGTCGGAAATCGGCGGGGCGTCGAAGACGCCGGGGTCGTCCGGAATGGGCAGCAGGGCCCCGCCGGTCTCGGCCGCGCGGATGAATGGGGTCGATTCCACATAGGCCGAGGGCAGTTCGGGCAGGTCGTTCATCGTCCGCTCGCGGCGCTCGTGGCGCGGATGGATCAGCTGGCCGGTCTCGACATAGCTGACCGTCAGGCGGGCCCAGTCCTCGTGGTGATAGGCGAAGGCGCGGCCCTCGGGGTCGAGATCGGACCAGTCGGGCTCGCG
>NZ_SZWJ01000171.1:0-2716 GCF_012184455.1 Caulobacter sp. SSI4214
GGCGCTCAAGGACAGGGCGAGCAGGGCGGCCAGGCGGATCATGCGGGGAAGCCTCCGGCGCGGGCCAGGGACGAGGCGGGGGCCTTGCCCAGCTTGGCGCTGATGTCGCGGCCGATCCGGATCAGGGCCGCCAAGTCGTAACCGGTTTCGAAGCCGGCGCGTTCCAGCATGTAGACCAGATCCTCGGTGCCGATATTGCCGGTGGCGGCGGGCGCGAACGGACACCCGCCCAGGCCGCCGACCGAGGCGTCCAGCACGTCGACGCCGGCCTCGACGCTGGCGAAGGCGTTGGCCAGGCCGGTGTTGCGGGTGTCGTGGAAGTGCATCCGCAGGCGCGCGTCCGGAGCGGCGGCGCGCACGGCCTCGATGCGCTGGCGGACGGTCCAGGGATCCGCCACCCCGATCGTGTCGGCGACGGCGATCTCGCGCACGCCCAGGGCGGCGGCCTCGCGGGCGATGGCCACGACCTGATCCTGGCTGATCTCGCCGTCGAACGGACAGCCGAAGGCCACCGAGATCGTCGCGGTGATCGGCGGGCCGCCCTCGACGGCCTGGCGTTCGGCGATGGCGGCCAACGTATCGATCTGCTGGCGGACCGTCGCGCCTTGGTTCTTCACGCCAAAGCCGTCCGAGGCGCAGACCACGACATTGGCCTCGTCGCAGCCGGTCGAGACGCAACGCTCCCAGCCGCGCATGTTGAGCACCAGGCCGATGCGCGACTGGACGCGGTCGGCGGGAAGCGCGGCCATGATGTCCTCGGCCCCCGCCATCTGCGGCACGCGGTTGGGGTTGACGAACGACACCACCTCCATGCGCCGGGCGCCGGCCGTCTCCAGCGCGCGGATCAGGTCGAGCTTGTCCTCGACGCTCAGGATGGTCTTCTCGTTCTGCAGGCCGTCGCGCGGCCCGACCTCGACGATCTGGATGAAGCGGCTCATGGGTTGGTTTCCTGCGCCCCGCCCGGTTCGGCGGAGGGATCGGGCGTCTGGGGCTCGCCCCGGTAGATCGTCAGGCGGTTCTTGTGGCCGTCGGAATAGTTGACGCCCTCGATCACGGCGACGGGGCGCGGCTTGAGATTGTCGTCGACCATGGCGGCGCGGAAGGCCTTCTCCTCGCGGGCCTCGACCACGGCGGGGCGGCCCTCGGCGATGGCGTCGGCCGCGCCCTCGCCATTGGTCAGCTGGGTGGCCGTGCCCAGCTGGAAGACCAGGCTGGGCTCGGCGTAGCCGGTGACGGCCACCGGCCCGAGCGCGCCCGAGCGGGGCGACAGGCGGGCGCTGTCCAGGGCGTCGGCGACGTCCTTGGACAGGAACAGCGGCTTGAGGTTCGGCAACAGGCCGGCGGTCAGGGCGATGTGGGCGGCGACGCCCAGGGCGCCGGCGCTGACCAGGGCCAGGACCGAATGGCGACGCAGCAACAGGATCGCGCCGGCGATCCCCGCGCCCAGCGCCAGCGCGCCGGCCAGGACGGCGAAGACCAGGGTCGCGCCGTTTCCGAACCGCTTCTGGCCGTAGACCGCGACGGCGGCGAAGACCACGCCCGCGAACAGGGCCAGGACCGCGCCGATCCGCCGGCTCCAACCGCCCAGCGGCGCGCGGATCGCCGCCGCCATCAGCATGGCCAGCGCGCCATAGGCCGGCAGCTCGTAGTGGATCAGCTTGGTCGGCAAAAGCTCGAACATCAGCCAGGTCGGGACCAGCCAGCAGACGGCGAAGCGCACGCCCGGCTGCTTGCGGCCGGTCCAGCCCAAGGCGACCGCGGCCGGCAGCAGTAGGGTGGCCGGGAAGGTCAGCAGCGGCGCGGCCAGGGCGTGGTAGCCGAACGGCGCGGCGTGACCCTCCTGGCCCCCGGCCATCTTCGGCGCCAGGTCCCCGCCCACGGCCGCGCCCCAGAAGGCGCCGTCGGTGGCCACGGTGATCATCATCGCCCAGGGCAGGACGATGGCGGCGAACAGGATCAGGCCCCAGGTCAGGCCCAGGCTCTTCATCCAGGCGGCCTTGCGGTCCCACAGGCCCAGCATGATCAGGGCCAGGATCACGACCAGCAGGCCGACCGGGCCCTTGATCAGGGCGGCCAGCGACAGACCCAGCCAGAAGGCCAGCTTGGTCGGCTTGCCGGCGTTCTCGCCCTTCAGCTGGGCCGCATAGACTCGCGCCAGGGCCGCCATGGCCAGGGTGGTGGAGCCGCACAGCGCCGCGTCGGTCTTGGCGATGAAGGCCTCGGACGACAGCAGGAAGGTGGCCCCCAGGATCCCGCCGGCGATCAAACCGGTGCGAGGATCGAACAGCGCGCTCGCGCCCCAGGCGCAGGCGGCCGCCGCCAGCATCGCGCCCAGCAGGGAAGGGATGCGATAGGCCCAGATCCGGCGCGTCTCGGCGTCGGACAGCGCCTTGACGCTGATCGCCTGCAGCCAGTGGATGCCGACCGGCTTCTTGAAGCGCGGCTGGTCCTGGAACTTGATGACGACATAGTCGCCGGTCTCCAGCATCTGCGACGTGGCCTGGGCGAAGCGGGACTCGTCGCGATCGAGCGGCGGCATGGCGAACAGGCCGGGCAGGCCCGCGACCAGGGCGATCAGCGCGGCGAACAGGGGGCCGCGCCACCCCCGGCTCCAGCCATCCAGGCGAGATTCAAGCGTCATGCGCCCTGCTTTAGCACGATCCTTCCGGTCGAGCGCGATAGCCGAAAGTGGAAGCCGGTTTCGGCGGCGATCGCG
>NZ_SZWJ01000172.1:0-2657 GCF_012184455.1 Caulobacter sp. SSI4214
GCTACGCCATCGCGATCATGCAGGCGCTGGACAAGGTCACGACCGAGACCATGCGGTTCGAGGTCCCGGTCGGTCAGCCGATCCGCTACAAGACGCTGATCTTCACCGTCCGCGCTTGCGAGACGGCGGCCGCCGACGAGGTTGCGCCGGAAACCACGGCCTACGTGGTGATCGACACCCAGCCCAAGGCCCAGGCCGGCCGCGCCGCGCCCGCCGGTCGCCAGATCTACAAGGGGTGGATGTACGCCAGCTCCCCGGGCCTGCACCCGCTGGAGCATCCGGTCTATGACGCCTGGCTGATCGCCTGCAAGCAGTCGATCCCCGATGCGCCGCCCGCCAAGCCGTAGAAGTCGCCCTCGACGGTCAAGGCCTTGGCCAGGCGTCGCCGATAGTCCGCGCGACTGATCTCGATCGTGCCGAACTGCGTCAGGTGGTCCGTGATGAACTGGGTGTCCAGCAACAGGTAGCCGCCGACGATCAGCCGCGCGGCCAAATGCACCAGCGCCACCTTGCTGGCGTCCCGCGCGGTCGAGAACATGCTCTCGCCAAAGAACGCCCCGCCCAGCGACACGCCGTAGAGGCCCCCGACCAGATCCGTCCCCGACCAAGCCTCGACGCTGTGCGCCACGCCCCGCTGGAAGAGCTGGCCGTAGAGGCGCTGGATGGGATGGTTGATCCAGGTCTCCAGCCGCCCTGGCCGAGCGGCGGCGCAATTCTCGACCACCGCGTCGAACGCCGTGTCGATGCGGATCTCGTAGGGCTGATGGCGCACCGTGCGGGCCAGGCGCCGGGGAACGTGCAGCGCGTCGAGAGGCAGGACGCCCCGCCGCTCGGGATCGATCAGGAAGAGGCTCTCGTCCTCGCGGGCGTCGGCCATGGGGAAGACGCCGCGCGCGTAGCAAGCGACCAGGTCGTCGACCGTGAAGGCGTCTTCCATGACGAGGCCCGGACTAGAGCGTGATAGCCGAAAGTGTAAGCGGTTTCGGCGGTTATAACGCTCTAAATGTTTGATTTAGAGCCTTATTTCCCGCTCGAATGATTCCATTCGAGCGGATAAGGCTCTAGGCTTCCTGGGACTTGATCCAGCGCTCCAGCCAATGAATGTCGTAGTCGCCGGCCAGGATGTCGGGCTGCACCAGGAGGTCCTGGAACAGCGGGATCGTGGTCTCGACGCCGCCGACCACCATTTCGGCCAGGCAGCGCTTCAGGCGCGCGACGCACTCGGCGCGGTCACGACCATGCACGATCAGCTTGCCGATCAGGCTGTCGTAATAGGGCGGGATCGCATAGCCGGTGTAGATCGCCGAATCCAGGCGAACGCCCAGGCCGCCCGGCGCGTGGAAGTCGGTGATCACGCCGGGCGAGGGCGTGAACGTGCGAGGGCTCTCGGCATTGATCCGGCACTCGATCGCGTGGCCCTCGAACACCACGTCGTCCTGGGTGAACGACAGCGGCAGGCCGGCGGCGATACGGATCTGCTCGCGCACCAGGTCGATGCCGGTGATGGCTTCGGTGACCGGATGCTCGACCTGCAGACGGGTGTTCATCTCGATGAAGAAGAACTCGTCGTTCTCCCACAGGAACTCGATGGTCCCGACGCCCAGGTAGCCGATGGCCTTGACCGCATCGACGACGATCTTGCCGATCTTGGCGCGGCCTTCGGCGGAGAGGGCCGGCGAGGGGGCTTCTTCCAGCACCTTCTGGTGCCGGCGCTGCAGCGAGCAGTCGCGTTCGCCCAGGTGCACCACGTTGCCGTGGCTGTCGGCGATGACCTGCAGCTCGATGTGGCGCGGCTTCTGGAGGTAGCGCTCCATGTAGACCGTGTCGTCGCCGAAGGCGGCGCGGGCCTCGGCGCGGGCGGTCGAGACCGCTTCGGCGAGGTCTTCACGCGTCTGGGCGACCTTCATGCCGCGTCCGCCGCCGCCGGCGGCGGCCTTGATCAGCACGGGGAAGCCGATACGGTCGGCGGCCTCGAAGGCCTCTTCTTCGGTCGAGACGCCGCCGTCCGAGCCCGGAACGACCGGGATGCCGGCGTCCTTCACGGCCTGTTTGGCGGTGATCTTGTCGCCCATCATCCGGATGTGCTCGGGCTTCGGACCGATGAAGGTGAAGCCGTGCGCGCCGACGATCTCGGCGAAGCGGGCGTTCTCGGACAGGAAGCCATAGCCCGGATGGATCGCCTGGGCGCCGGTGATCTCGGCGGCCGCGATGATCGACGGGATGTTCAGGTAGCTCTTGGCGGCCGGAGCCGGACCGATGCAGACGCTTTCGTCGGCCAGGCGCACCCACATGGAGTTGCGGTCGGCCTCGGAGTGCACGGCCACCGTGGCGATGCCCATTTCCTTGCACGCCCGGTGGACCCGGAGCGCGATCTCGCCCCGGTTCGCGATGAGGATCTTGTCGAACATGGCGCGCTTACTCGATGACGACGAGCGGCTCGCCGAACTCGACGGGCTGGGCGTCGGCGACCAAGATCTCGACGACCTTGCCGGCCTTGGGGGCCTGGATCGGATTCATGGTCTTCATGGCTTCGACGATCAGCAGGGTCTGGCCGGCCGAAACGCTGTCGCCGACCTTCACGAACGGATCCGCGCCCGGCTGCGGCGACAGGTAGGCGGTGCCGACCATCGGCGACTTCACGGCGTCGCCGCGCGCGG
>NZ_SZWJ01000173.1:0-2652 GCF_012184455.1 Caulobacter sp. SSI4214
CTGCGGTGCGCCCAGGGCTGGGCCTCCTCCAGCTGGTAGGCCAGCTGGAACAGCAGCGCCTCGCCGCCGGCGCGGCCGGCGATCTGGACGCCCACCGGCAGGCCGTCCGGCGTCCAGTGCAGCGGCACGCTCATCGACGGGGCGCCGGCGACGTTCTGCACCGGCGTGTAGCCGACATAGGTCGTCAGGCGGGCCTGCAGCTCCTGGAACGGAACCCAGCCGGCCACATAGCCCAGCTCGACCGGCGGTTTGCCCAGGACCGGCGACAGGATCACGTCGTACTGGGTCAGCCAGGCGTCATAGAGCTGCATGTCGGTGTTCAGGCGCTCGATGGCGGCGGGCAGAGCCGTGGCGGGAAGCTGACCGATCAGCTTGGCCATCGCCAGGCTGAAAGGCTCCAGCAGCGTCTCGTCCGGCTCGCGACCGACGGCCTGGCCGATCGCCGTGACGAGGTCCGCCGCGCCGCTGGCCCAAAGCACCGTGAAGTCCATGCTGAACTGGCCGCCGTTCATCGGCCAGTGGGTCGGCTCGACCTTGTGGCCCAGGTTCTCCAAAAGCTTGGCGGCGTTGTTGACGGCGGTCTGAACCTCCGGATCTGGGGTCACCCCCGTGCCGGTGTTCATCACCAGGCCCACCTTCAGCGACCGCTTCAAGGGTTCGCTGATGACGCCGACCGGCTTGAACACCGCGTCGGCGCCCGTCCGTTCGGTCGCCGCGAACAGCGCCGCGGAGTCACGCACGCTGTGCGAGACGCAGTGCGACACCGAGATGTCGATGCCGCGCGCGACGGGACGGCCCGGCAGCATCCGGCCGCGCGAGGGCTTCAGACCGAAAAGGCCGCAGTTGGCCGCCGGGATGCGGATCGACCCGCCGCCGTCGGTGGCGTGGGCGATCGGGACCATGCCGGAGGCCACCGCCGCGGCCGCGCCGCCGGACGAACCGCCCGACGAGCGGTCCGTGTTCCAGGGATTGCGCGTGGGCGTAAAGCCCATCGGCTCGGTGGTCGGCAGGAAGCCGTATTCCGGCGTCGCCGACTTGCCGATGACGACGAAGCCCGCTCCGTCGAAGGCGTCGACATAGGGCGTCTGGGTGGTCTCGGGGAGCGCGTTCAGGCCGCTGCGCGAACCATTGCGGGTGGGTAGGCCCTTATAGGGATCCAGGTCCTTGACCAGGAAAGGCACGCCCGCGAACGGACCGCTCAACTGGCCGGCCTTGGCCTTGGCCAGGGCGCGGTCGAAGTCCGAGGTGACGATCGCGCCGATCTGGGGCTCCAGGGCTTCCGCCTTGCGGATGGCGTCTTCCACCGCCTCGACGGCGCTGATCTCCTTGCGGCGAATGCGACCCGCCAATTCCGTGGCGTCTGGGGTCCAGGGCGTAGTTGCGGACATTGTTCTGGTCTCTGCCTTCACTGAAGATGCGGCCGCGACGGCGGCGGATGCGGCCAGTAGGCCGCGACGACTGAAGCGCATCGGTTTCACTCCCCCCGATGGGTCCGACGTCTGCCGCGCCGGTGCTTGGCGTCGAGTTGACCTGGAAGAGACCCCCGCCGCAAGCCCGTGCTAAACGCCTCGGCGAAGTTTCGAGAGGACCCCATGGCCAGGAAGCGCATCGATCAGCTGCTCGTCGAGCGCGGCGTCTTCGACAGTCGCGCCAAGGCCCGCGCGGCGGTGGAGGCCGGCCGGGTCGCCGTCGACGGCCGGACCGTCGCCAAGCCCGCCGAGACGGTCGATGAGGAGGCCGAGATCCGGGCCGAGGCCGCGCATCCATGGGTCGGGCGAGGGGCGCTCAAGCTGGTCCATGCGCTGGACCTGTGGCCCATCCGTGTGGAGGGGCGCGTGGCGATCGATGTCGGCGCCTCGACGGGGGGCTTTACCGAGGTGCTGCTGTCGCGCGGCGCGGCCAAGGTGTTCGCCGTCGATGTCGGTCGCGATCAGCTGCACGCTCGGTTGAAGGCCGAGCCGCGCGTCGTGGATCTGTCGGGCGTCGACGCGCGCGCCCTGGACGACGGCCTGATCCCGGAGCCGCCGACGCTGGTGGTCAGCGACGTCAGCTTCATCTCCCTGACCAAGGCCTTGCCGGCGGCGCTGGGGCTCGCGGCGGCGGGCGCGGATCTGGTGGCGCTGATCAAGCCCCAGTTCGAGGCCGGACGCGAACATGTCGGCAAGGGCGGCCTGGTCAAGGATCCCGAGATCATCGCCCGCGTCGAGACCGAGATCGCTGCGTTCGTCGAGGCCTCGGGCTGGTCGGTGAAGGGCCTCGCGGAGAGCCCGATCACCGGCGGCGAGGGGCAGGTCGAGCGCCTGATCTGGGCGACCAAGGGCTGAAACGAAATCGGCCGCCCTTTCGGGCGGCCGATGGTTTTCCGCGAGGCGGTGATCGACTTAGTCGACGACCTGATACTTGCCGCTGGCGTCCGGGCAGACGCGCACGAAGCGCTTCTGGACGCGGCCGTCCGGCAGGTAGATAGGGCTCTCGGCCAGGGTGCAGCCGTTGATGTCCGGCTGGTTGGCGCGGTCGTTGACGCGATAACCGCTCTCGTAGCTGTGCTCGTAATAGGTTTCGCGACGCCGGTCGTCGTAGGAGCCCCGGCGATAGTAGGGATCGTCGTAGGACCCGTTGTAGGCGGCCGGCGGCGGCGCGGGCGGGGGAGGC
>NZ_SZWJ01000174.1:0-1875 GCF_012184455.1 Caulobacter sp. SSI4214
GGACGAGCGGATCGGCCTGTTGCACGGGCCGATGTCGATGCCGATCTTCGGGATCAAGAAGCCGGAGGGCGCGATCGGCTCGGCCGGCTATATTCCTGGCGTTCCGCGCCTGGGCGTCCCGGCCGTCAACGAGAGCGACGCCAGCCTGGGCGTGACCAATCCGCTGAACGTGCGTCCGGGCGACGGGGCCACGGCGCTGCCCTCGGGCCTGTCGCTGGCGGCGACCTTCAACACCCGGCTGGCCTATGAGGGCGGGGCGGTGGTCGGGCGCGAGGCGCGGGCCAAGGGCTTCAACGTCCAGCTGGCCGGCGGCGTCAACCTGGCGCGCGACCCGCGCAACGGCCGCAACTTCGAATATGTCGGCGAGGATCCGTGGCTGGCCGGCAACCTGGCGGGCGCGGCGATCAAGGGCATCCAGGACCAGGGGGTTGTCTCGACGATCAAGCACTTCTCCCTGAACGGCCAGGAGACCGGCCGCCACTTCGCCAACGCGGTGATCGACGAGGCCGCCCACCGCGAGAGCGACCTCCTGGCCTTCGAGATCGCCATCGAGAAGGGCCAGCCGGGCGCGGTGATGTGCGCCTACAACAAGGTCAACGGCGACTATAGCTGCGGGAACCACCACCTGCTGAACGAAGTGCTGAAGGGCGACTGGGGCTACAAGGGCTGGGTGATGTCGGACTGGGGCGCGGTCCACGCCACCGACTACATCGTCAGGGGCCTGGACCAACAGTCGGGCGAGCAGCTGGACGCCCAGGTCTGGTTCGGCGCGCCGTTGAAGGCGGCCGTCGAGAAGGGCGAAATCCCCGCCGCGCGCCTGTCGGACGCCAGCCGTCGCATTCTGCGCTCGATGTTCGCCGCCGGCCTGTTCGACAAGCCGGTCGCGCCGGGCGGGGCCATCGACGACGCCGCCAACGCCGAGATCGCCCGCGCCGCCGCGGCCGAGGGCATTGTCCTGCTAAAGACCCGCGACGACCTGCTGCCGCTGGCCAAGACCGCCAAGACCATCGCCGTGATCGGCGGCCACGCCGACGCCGGCGTGCTGTCGGGCGGCGGCTCGTCCCAGGTCGTGCCGCCCGGCGGCGCCAAGGCCGTGATCCCGCTGGGCGGCGAGGGCATGATGGGGCCGTTCCGCAGCGAGTACTTCAACGGCTCCTCGCCGCTGGCGGCGATCCGCAAGGCCGCGCCGGAGGCCAAGGTGACCTTCGACGACGGTCGCTACCTGTCGGCCGCCGTCGCCGCCGCCAAGGCCGCCGACGTGGTGGTGGTGTTCGGCAACCAGTGGATGGGCGAGGGCGAGGACGCGCCGGACCTGTCGCTGCCGAACGGCCAGGACGCCCTGATCGCCGCCGTCGCCGCCGCCAACCCGAACGCCATCGTGGTCCTGCAGACCGGCGGCCCGGTCTCGATGCCCTGGCTCGACAAGGCTGGCGCGGTGATCGAGGCCTGGTATTCGGGCGCGAAGGGCGGCGAGGCCATCGCCGACGTGCTGTTTGGCGTGGTCAATCCGTCCGGCCGCCTGCCGGTGACCTTCCCGGCGTCGATCGAGCAGTATCCGCGCGTCCATTCGCCGGGTCTTGGCCTGCCGGAGAAGACCCCCTTCGACGTGGTCTATTCCGAGGGCGCGGACGTCGGTTATCGCCGCTTCGCCGCCACGGGCCAAAAGCCGCTGTTTCCATTCGGCTACGGCCTTTCCTACACCAGCTTCGCCTACGCCAATCTGAAGGTGACGGGCGGCCAGACCCTGACGGTCGCCTTCGACGTGACCAACACCGGCCGGCGCGCCGGCAAGGACGCGCCGCAGGTCTATCTGACCGACGCGGCGGGCAAGGCGACCCAGCGCCTGATCGGCTTCGAGAAGATCGACCTCAAGCC
>NZ_SZWJ01000175.1:0-1840 GCF_012184455.1 Caulobacter sp. SSI4214
TCTAGGCGGGGACCGGTTTTGGGCGATCCAAGGACCCAGGGGACACGTTCGGAAACGACGGCGCTGATGTCGGCCTATGTGCCGATCGCGCGCGGCTATCTGCTCGCCTCGTCGGTCTATTATCTGCTGATCACGCTGTCGCATCCGTTCTACGAGAAGGGCCTCGCCCTGGTGGTGCTGGATGGCCTGGCGGCGTTCTCGACCGTCTACGCGGCGGCGACGGGGTTCAGCCTGCGTCGCCAGACCATCATCGGCCCGCCGCTCGAGGCCATGGTCCTGGGCATGAACGCCCTCTTCCTGGCCAACACCTTGGCCTATCAGATCCTGCATTTCGAGCCTCAGAAGCTGGTCTATTGCGTGCTGATGGCCCTGGTCTTCGCGACCTCGGCGCCGAGCCGCCGCGTGGCCGTCGTCAGCGTCGCGGCCGCCCTCGCGGCGCTGGCCTGGATGATCCCGCGAGGACCGTCGGAGACCACCGCGCCCTACATGTTCGTCGGCGTGGCCGGCGGGTTCGCGGCGACGGGCGTGGCGATAATGATACGCGGCGTGGTCGGCCGCGAGGTTCGCGCTCGCCTCGCCAGCGAGGCGCTCAACGCCGATCTCGAGCGTCAGCTCGCCGAGAACCATCGCCTGCGCGCCGAGGCCCAGGCCCTAGCCCTGGCGGCCGAGGCGGCCAACCGCGCCAAGACCGAATTCCTGGCCACGATGAGCCATGAGATCCGCACGCCGCTGAACGGCGTGCTGGGCATGGCCCAGATCATGGAGTCGGGCGAACTGGACACCGACCAGCGCCAACGCCTGGACACCATCACCGCCTCGGGCCGCTCGCTGCTGGCCGTGATCAACGCCATCCTGGACCTCTCCAAGATCGAGGCCGGCCGGATGGACATCACCGCCGCGCCCTTCGACCTGCCGGCCCAGATGGAGACGTTGAACCATCTCTACGGCGGCCTGGCGCGCGACAAGGGCCTGGACTTCACCCTGACCGTCGCGCCCGGCGCGGCCGGCTGGCGGCTGGGCGACGCCGAGCGCCTGCGCCAGGTCTTGTCGAACCTGATCTCCAACGCGGTGAAGTTCACCGAGTCCGGCGGGGTGCGCGTCACGATCGACGGCGACGGCGCGCGCGTTCGCGCCCAGGTCGTCGACACCGGTCCTGGCGTTCCCGAGGATCAGCGCCAGCGCCTCTTCACCAAATTCGCCCAGCTGGACAGCTCCAGCACCCGCAGGATCGGCGGCTCGGGGCTGGGGCTGGCCATCTGCAAGACCCTGGTCGAGCTGATGGGCGGCGAAATCGCCTTCTTCGCCCCGCCGGACGGCGGCGCGGGCTTCTCCATGGATCTGCCCATGCCCGAGACCTCGCCGGCGTCCCGCGCGCCCGGGGTGGAGCTGGCGGCCGCGACCACGACGCCCGAAGACGCGACAGCGCCGCGCGTCCTGGTCGTCGACGACAACCAGACCAATCGCGCCGTGCTGTTGACCCTGCTCAACCACCTGGGCGTGGTCAGCGGCTTCGCCGTCGACGGCCGCGACGCGGTGGCGATGTGGGAAAAGGACCGCTGGGACGCGATCTTGATGGACGTCCACATGCCGGTCATGGACGGCGTCGCGGCCAGCCGCGCGATCCGCGAAGCCGAGAAGCGGACTGGGCGCGAGCGGACCCCGATCGTCGCCGTCACCGCCAGTGTCCTGCCACACGAACGCGCGCTCTATACGGAGGCTGGCATGGACGCCCTGACGCCCAAGCCCGTGGAAGTTCCGCGCCTTGTCGAGACCCTGGCGCGGGTCCTGGCCATCGAGCCCGCCTCCCAGGACGGGGTCGAGGGCGGCGCGGCGGCCTAGA
>NZ_SZWJ01000176.1:0-1394 GCF_012184455.1 Caulobacter sp. SSI4214
TCGCGCCAAGCGCGGCCTCGAGCTTGGGACGTAGGTCGGCCTCGCAGTCGTCGGCCAGGGCTTGGCCAGCCAGCAGCGACACGGCCAGGGCCGTGGTCATCATCCAAGCTTGCTTCATCGCGACAACGCCTCTTCACGGGGAGCCAACGCCGCCAGCTTACTGCGGGCCATAGACATTGATGATCTGGTAGGATTGCGACGTGCCGCCGCGACCGTCGGTGGCAGTGTACCATACGACCACGGCGATATAGTTGCTGCCGGGCGATCCGCTGTTGGACAGGAACGGGGCCCGATAGCCGATCGAGGCGCCGTTGTTGGTCACCGAACCAATGTCCGAGGGGTGCTGCGATCCGGAAAGGTCGACGCCATTGATCCGTCCATAGGCGAAATAGAAGTTGTCTATCGACTTGATGGTCAGGCTGTCGCCGTCAGCGTCGGTGTCGTTGGCCAGGACGTTTAGGGTGACGTTCGTGTTCTGCCAGACTGGATCGGTGGTGCCGGGATTGGCGACGGGAGGTTGGTTGGAATAGACGTTGATGGCGTGCTTGGCCGTGGAGGTCGCGCCGTGGCTGTCAGCGACGACATAGCTGAAGCGGATGACGTCATACTTCGAACGCGCGGCGCAGTTGCAGACAAAGGGCGCGGTATAGGTGACCGCGTTGCCGACCTTCGTCAACGTGCCCAGGTCGCTGGGCGTGCCGTTGTTGCCGTAAACGAACTCAAGGGGGCTGACCGACTGGAGGGTGAGGGGATCGCCGTCCGGATCGCTATCGTTGGCGAGCGGGTAAAGCGTTGAGGTGACGCCCTGATAGGTCTCGACAATCTCGTCGTTGGCGACGGGCGGGCGATTGCCTTGGATGATATTGAAGCTGATGTTCGCGGCGGTGGATGTGCCGCCGGCCGAGGTGGCGGTGTAAGTAAAGGTGTCGGTGAGCCCCGACGTGCCGGAATTGGGCGTATAGAGGACGTTGGACCCGACGATCCTGGCGCGACCATAACTGGGCAGCACGCTCAGTTGCAGAGTGTCGTAGGCGGTGCGCGGATAGAGGGCCAGGCTGGTCTCGCTACCGACCGAAGCCATCCCCGAAACGTTGCTGACCACCGGGGCTACGTTGATGGTCACCGTGCCGGGGGCGCTGACGCCTCCAGCATTGGTCCCGGTGTACTGCAGCGTTGTCTGGCCGCTATAGCCGGCGGTAGGCGAGAACAGGATCGAGGTGCCGCTAACGCTGTGCTGGCCGTTGGGGGAGGCGGTGGAAACAGCGACACTAGTCGGGGTTCCGCCCGAGAAGCTCAAGGGCAGACTGCTATAGCCGCTGTTCCCGGTCAGATAGGCGATGGTGTTGCCCGCGATCGGCGCGCCGGTGGTGGCGTTTATGGTGACGTTGACCGTT
>NZ_SZWJ01000177.1:0-1378 GCF_012184455.1 Caulobacter sp. SSI4214
GGTCACGTCCGTCAAGCTGGTGTAATTTTCTGGATGGCCTGAGGGCATGATCAGGCGGCTTTTGTGGTTATGCTGAGGATGGGATCGATCTCCTCCTTGTCGATCTGTGCGAATGCCTCGACCATCATGTAGCGGCTTGATGTCTGCCATTCGTCATTTTGCTCGAACAGTACGGCGCCGATCAAACGCGTGATGGATGCCTCATTGGGGAAGATCCCGACGACATCGGCGCGTCGCTTGACCTCCTTGTTCAGGCGTTCAATTGGGTTCGTGCTGTGCAGCTTGGTGCGATGCTGGCGCGGGAATGACATGTAGGCCAGCACGTCGTGCTCGCTGGCATCCATGAGATCAGCCAGTTTTGGCCAGCGCGGGCGCAGTTGCTCTGCGACCTTTCGCCAGGTTTCGCCGGCATGGGTGCGGTCGGGTTGATCGAAGGCCTGCCGGATGGCAGCGGCGACGACGGTATGCTGGCCACGCGAGACATGGGCCAGGGCGTTGCGCATCCAGTGGACGCGACAGCGTTGCCAGGTTGCTTCGAAGACCCGGGCGATGGCGGCTTTGAGCCCTGTATGCGCGTCGCTGATGACCAGTCTGACGCCTCCCAAGCCGCGAACACGCAGGGATCGAAGGAACTCGGTCCAGAATGTCTCGGCCTCGGACGGGCCGATACCGAGGCCGATGATCTCACGGCGTCCCTCGGTGTTGGCGGCCACGGCGATTATTGCCGCGACTGGTACGATCCTTCCGCCCTGGCGCACCTTCAGATAGGTGGCGTCAAGCCAGAGATAGGGCCATTCGCCGGTGAGCGGGCGGTTCAGGAACTCGCCGACACGTTCGTCGATGTCCTTGCACAGCTTCGACACCGTGCTCTTCGAAATGCCGCTCAGCCCCATGGCCTGCACCAGCTCATCGACGCGGCGGGTCGATACGCCACTGATCCACGCCTCCTGGATGACGGCCACCAGCGCCTGCTCCGAGGTCTTGCGCGCTTCGAGAAAGCCCGGGAAGTAACTGCCTTGACGCAGCTTGGGAACCCGCAGGTTCAGCGTGCCCAGACGGGTATCGAGAGCGCGCTCTCGATACCCGTTACGCCACGTCGTGCGTTCGCCGCTGCGCTCGTGCTTGCCAGCGCCGATCAGGCCTTCGACATCCGCCTCCATGATCAGCTGCAGGACGGCCTCGGCAATGCTGCGCAGAAAGTCTCCCTGATCGTGCTTGGCCAGAAGGTCGGACAGGTCCATGTTCGTCTTGGTCATCGGGGTCTCCATGTGGTCCGGGGTTGAAGTCGGCAAACTCCACCTCGACCATACACCTCGATGGCCACCCAGGATCACACCGTGGACGGCACTGAAATTACACCAGCTCCTCGGACGCTACC
>NZ_SZWJ01000178.1:0-1337 GCF_012184455.1 Caulobacter sp. SSI4214
CCGCGCCAAGCGCGGCCTCGACCTTTGGACGCAGGTCGGCCTCGCAGTCGGCGGCCAGGGCTTGGCCAGCCAGCAGCGACACGGCCGCAGCCATGGTCATCATCCAAGCTTGCTTCATCGCGACAACGCCTCTTTGACCGATAGATGGCTACTGCGGGCCATAGACATTGAAGACTTGATAGGATTGGGCGGTGTGCCCGTGCCCGTCGTTGATGGTGTACCAGACGACGATGGCGGCATAGTTGCTGCCGGGGCTGCCGCTGTTCGACAGGAAGGGCGCGCTGTAGACGAGGGTGTTGCCGCTCCTGCTGACCGAACCGATGTTGCTGGGACAGGCGCTGGCGCCGTTGATCTGGCCATAGGCGCAGTAGAAGTTGTCGATCGATTGGACGGTCAGAGCGTCGCCGTCCGGGTCGGTGTCGTTGGTGGTGGGATCGACATAGACCGTGGTCGACTGCCAGACCGGATCGGTGGTGCCGGGGTTGGCCGTCGGGGGTTTATTGGCCGGCGGGGCGCTCACATAGACGTTCACAGCGGCTTGCGCGGTGCCTCCGCGGCCGTCTGAGACGGTATAGTAGAAGCCGTCGGTGCCGCTCCAGTCAGCTGCCGGGACATAAGAAATATAGTTGTTGCTGTTGGTCCATGCGCTCCCATGGAGGGGAGGGGTGACGCTGAGTAGGGTGAGCGGATCGCCGTCTGGGTCGCTGGCGTTGGCAAGCCCGTTGAAGTAGGCGTACGAGTTGGCCGCAATGTTTACATTGAAAACTGTGGCGACCGGATTGTGGTTCACAGGCGCCGGCGGATTAATCGTAATGTATATCTGGCCCGAATCGCTCGTCCCGCCAGCGCTTGTGGCTTGGTAGACGAAGTAATCGCCGCTGTTTCCGGTGCCTGCGTAGGCGTTGTAATAAAGGTTTGAGCCGCTGATGTAGGCGTCTCCCTTCGGGTAACCGATCAGGGCCAGGCTCGTGTAGTTGGTCTGCGGCGAGAGCGGGATCACAGTCTGGACGCGCTCGGTCACCGTTGCTGTCACATTGCCAACACGCGGGCGGACATTAATCGTCGCGGTTGCGGGAGCGCTGGTGCCGGCCGCGTTGGATGCGGTGTACTGCAGTGAGGTCTGGCCGCTCCAACCATTGGTGGGCGAGAAATAGATGTTTGTGCCGCTTGGCGTTGCCGAGGCGTTGGCTGGATTGGAATAGACCGCCACGCTCGTGGGCGCTGGACCACTGATCGACAGCGGTAGGGCGTTGTTGGTGGTGTTGCCGGCCACGGTGGTGGTGAAGGGGCCGGCGACGGGCGTGGAGGCCGTCGCGTTGATCGTGACGTTGACCGTC
>NZ_SZWJ01000179.1:0-1261 GCF_012184455.1 Caulobacter sp. SSI4214
GATCCTCCCCCGGTTTGGTGGACACCCATGCTAGCTCTGAGGAGTTGGAGAGGAGTGTCAGATGAGTGGTACGCGCCGGGTGTTTCCGGAGACGTTCAAGCGCGAGGCGGTCGACCGGGTGGCTGTGAGCGGCCTGTCGGTGGGCGCGGTGGCCCGGGAGCTGGGTCTGCACGAGACGGTGCTTCGACGATGGATGATGCAGTTCGGGGCGCAGGCGACGGGGGCGGCGAGGCGCTCCACCACGCAAGCGCCGGCCCCGTCGCCGTCTGATCTGGCCTCGGAGAACGCCCGGCTGCGGCGCGAGAACGAGCGGCTGCGGATGGAGCGCGACATCCTAAAAAAAGCCGCGCTCATCTTCGGATCGGCCTCCCGATGAAGTTCGGGTTCGTCGATGAGCATCGCAGCGTCTGGCCGGTTCGGGTGATGTGCGCGGTCCTGGGTCTGTCGGCCAGCGGCTACTACGCCTGGCGCTCCAGGCCAGAGAGCCGGCGTGCGGCCGCCAACCGCGCATTGCTGGACGAGATCCGCCGGATCCACGCCGACAGCAGCGGGACCTATGGCTCGCCTCGGGTGCATGCCGTGTTGCGCGGCCACGGCCGCCGCGTCGGGCGCAGCCGCATCGAGCGGCTGATGCGCCGGGCCGGCATCCGGGGCCTGGCGGCTCTGCCCCGGCGCACGCGGACGACCGACAGTCGCCATGGCTATCCGATTGCGCCCAACCGGCTCGGCCGCAACTTCACCACCCAGGCGCCGAACCAGGTCTGGCTCGCTGACCTCACCTACATCCCCACCGGCGAGGGCTGGCTGTACCTCGCTACCGTGCTCGACCTCTTCACCCGCAAGATCGTCGGCTGGTGCATGCGACCGACGCTGCACGTCGAGATCGCCCTCGACGCGCTGCAGATGGCCATCGAGCGCCAGCGGCCGGCGCCCGGCCTGATCCACCACTCCGACCGCGGTATCCAGTACGCCGCCGAGGCCTACCGCTCGGCCCTGGCCCGCGCCGGCATCACGCCTTCAATGAGCCGCAAGGGCGACTGCTGGGACAACGCCCCAATGGAAAGCTTCTTCCACACCCTCAAGACCGAGCGCGTCCACCACCGGGTCTACGCCACGCGCGACCAGGCCCGCCGGGACCTGTTCCAGTACATTGAGGGCTTCTACAATCCCCGCCGCCTGCACTCAGCCCTGGGCTACATCAGCCCAGCCGAGGCCGAGCGTAGAGCGGCCTAACCCCGTCCACTTTTTTGGGGGAGGATCA
>NZ_SZWJ01000180.1:0-1109 GCF_012184455.1 Caulobacter sp. SSI4214
ACCGTGCGGATGCTTTCGCCCTTGTGCATCAGGTCGAAGGCCTCGTTGATGCGGTCCAGCGGCAGGACGTGGGTGATCATCGGGTCGATCTGGATCTTGCCGTCCATGTACCAGTCGACGATCTTGGGCGTGTCGGTGCGGCCGCGCGCGCCGCCGAAGGCCGTGCCGCGCCACACCCGGCCGGTGACCAGCTGGAACGGACGGGTCGAGATCTCCTTGCCCGCCTCGGCCACGCCGATGATGATGCTCTCGCCCCAGCCCCGGTGGCAGGCCTCCAGCGCCTGACGCATGACGCCGGTGTTGCCGGTGGCGTCGAAGGTGTAGTCGGCGCCGCCGTCGGTCAGGGCCACCAGGTGCTGAACCAGATCGCCCTGCACGTCCTTCGGGTTGACGAAGTGGGTCATGCCGAACTTGCGGCCCCATTCCTCGCGGGCGGGGTTGAGATCCACGCCGATGATCATGTTGGCGCCGACCAGCTTGGCGCCCTGGATGACGTTCAGGCCGATGCCGCCCAGGCCGAACACGATGACGTTCGAGCCCGGCTCGACCTTGGCGGTGTTGGTCACCGCACCCACGCCCGTGGTCACGCCGCAGCCGCAGTAGCACGACGTCTTGAACGGCGCGTCGCGGCGGATCTTGGCCACCGCGATCTCGGGCAGCACCGTGTAGTTCGAGAAGGTCGAGCAGCCCATGTAGTGGTAGATCGGCTGGCCCTTGTACGAGAAGCGGCTGGTCCCATCGGGCATCAGCCCCTTGCCCTGGGTGGCGCGGATGGCCGTACACAGGTTGGTCTTGCCGCTAAGGCAGCTTTTGCACTGACGGCACTCGGGCGTGTAGAGCGGGATCACGTGGTCGCCGACCGCCACGCTGGTCACCCCCGCGCCGACCTCGACCACCACGCCCGCGCCCTCGTGGCCCAGGATCGACGGGAAGATGCCTTCGCTGTCCAGGCCGTCCAGCGTGTAGGCGTCGGTGTGGCAGACCCCCGTCGCCTTGATCTCGATCATCACCTCGCCCGCCTTAGGCCCCTCCAGGTCGACCTCGACGATCTCCAGCGGCTTCTTGGCTTCAAACGCAACGGCGGCGCGGGTCTTCATGGCGGGGCTCCC
>NZ_SZWJ01000181.1:0-1067 GCF_012184455.1 Caulobacter sp. SSI4214
GGGTGGAGCGGTTCCGCGTCGTTAAGAAAGGAGCGCTCGCCGCTAGCTTAGATTGAGATCGTCTTCAACGGGTTGGCGCCATAGCGGTTGGCGCCCTGCTCGCCGCCCATGACGCCCAGCTCGACGATCGCCCACAGGATCACCAGCGAGAACGCGAAGTCCATGAAGCCGTCGGGCCTCGGCCAGACGGCGATCACGGCGATCAGGATCAGCATCGACCACCAGCCCGACCGCCCCCGGTCGTGCAGGCGCTTGGACAGGAGGCAGGCGCCGGAGAACAGCAGCACCGGATAGACCAGCCAGCCGGTCAGCAGGTTCAGCGCCCGCCCGACGCCGGTGACGGCCTCGTACAGCACGGCGAAGCCCAGCAGCGCGCCGGACGCGATCAGGAACGGCGTCCGCGCCAGCCTGCCGTTCGACGACAGGAACAGCTCCGCCCATTCGCTACGATCGCTCATCTGGTCCCGGCTCCGACTCGGCTGCTCCGCCGAGCGGGCAATCTAAGCTTTTGGCGTCTCGCTCGAAAGAGCCGGGCCGCCTTCAGGTTCGGCGCCCAGCACGAGAGGGTTTCTATTCAGCGCCCCACTGTACGCGGGCGGACCATAGCGGTTCGTCGACTTCTGTCCCGGCATGATCGCGTAGTCGACCAGTACGTAAAGAATGAGCGCCACGCCCACAACGCTCAACCAGGCCGAGCCGCCCCCCATGCCCACGGCGAAGAAGATGCACGCGCGGATAGCGATAACGGCGACGGAGAATAGCGCGGGACGGCCACGGTCATGCCCTCGCTTCACCATGAGACCGGAATAGAAAACGAGCAGGACAACGTACCAGGCCAGCGACGCGAATTCGGCGGCGGGCGACGGCGCCATCGTCAAGAGCGCGGCGACCAACATCCAGACGATGTTCAACGCCACGCCATAAGCCCAGAACTCGCCACGGCCAATCCGTCCCTTCCAGGAGAGATAGACCTCGAGAACATGTTTAGGGGTCAGGCGAGCCATGCCCTTGCATGACTCAACCGTGGATAACCCGCAAGACTCTACACAAACTCCACGAGGATTTCA
>NZ_SZWJ01000182.1:0-1058 GCF_012184455.1 Caulobacter sp. SSI4214
GTGGATGCTCAACAGGTTGTCCTCGTCGAGACCGAGGCGGCTGATGGGTGTCTGTGAGTTTATCCCGCCGTGGGGTCGATGCCAGTTGTATCGATGTAGCCAGGGGGCCAGTTCGGCGGCGCGCTGATCGGAGGTCTGATAGGGCCGAGCGTAGGCCCACTCTCGCAGGCTGGTCTGGACGAAGCGCTCGGCCTTGCCGTTGGTCTTTGGGGTGTAGGGCTTGGTGCGGATGTGCTTGAGACCGAGGGCCTTGCACAGGTCGCTGAAGGCGTGGGCTTTATAGCAGGAGCCGTTGTCGGTCATCACGCCGGTGACGGTGACGCCGAGGCTGGCGTAGTAGGCGATGGCGGCCTTCAGGAAGGCCATGGCGCTTTGCTTCTTCTCGTCGGGCAGGACCTGGCTGAAGGCGATGCGCGAGGCGTCATCGACACAGACGTGGACGAACTCCCAGCCCGCGCCCCAAGTCTTGCCGCCCCGCTTGCCGCGGGTGCTGCTTTGGCGGGTCCGGTCGCCGGTGATGCGGTGACCGACGTGATCGAAGCGGCCGAGCTTCTTGATGTCGATGTGAAGAAGCTCGCCAGGGGTTTGGCGCTCATAGCGCACCACCGGCTCGCGCGGCTCCAGATCCCTGATCCGGCTCAGACGAACCCGCCTCAGCACCCGGCTGACGGTGGCCGGCGAGACCTTGGTCTCCCTGGCGATCTGCCGGCCCGACCAGCGCTGGCGACGCAGGGCGATGATCCGCTCAATGGTCTGGGCCGGCGTCGGCCGGCGCAGGGTCTTGGGGCGCGAGGAGCGATCAAGCAGGCCGGCGGGCCCTTCGGACCGGAACCGCCGCACCCACTTGCCGACCGTCGTGGCGTCCACCCCGAACGCTGAGGCGACCGCCTTCCGCGATTGACCTTCATCCAACACACGCCGCACCACCTCGGCTCGACTGTGCGCTGTCAGACGGGCATTCTTGTGCACGTTCATCCGGTCCTCTCCCGAGACTCTGTCGCTTCGCAACCACAGCTTCTCGGGTCCGGACCGGATGGACAACCTATTGAGAGCTCACA
>NZ_SZWJ01000183.1:0-1052 GCF_012184455.1 Caulobacter sp. SSI4214
CGGCCGATGCTGGGCAGGAACTTGCGATACGGGTCTTCGGCGTAGATCCGGCTCTCGATGGCCCAGCCGTTGATCTTCAGGTCCTCCTGCTTGAAGGCGAGCGCCTCGCCCCAGGCCGAGCGGATCATCTGTTCGACCAGATCAAGGCCGGTGATCAGCTCGGTGACCGGGTGCTCGACCTGCAGGCGGGTGTTCATCTCCAGGAAGAAGAAGCTCTTGTCCTGGCCGGCCACGAACTCGACCGTGCCGGCGCTGTCATAGTTCACCGCCTTGGCCAGGGCGACGGCCTGGGCGCCCATGGCCGCGCGGGTGGCCTCGTCCAGCAGCGGGCTGGGGGCCTCCTCGATGACCTTCTGGTTGCGGCGCTGGATCGAGCATTCGCGCTCGAACAGGTGGACGACATTGCCGTGCTTGTCGCCCAGCACCTGGATCTCGATGTGGCGCGGGCTTTGGATGAACTTCTCGATGAAGATCCGGTCGTCGCCAAAGCTCGCCTTGGCCTCGGCCCGCACCGCCGGGAAGCCTTCCTCGACGTCCTGCCTGTTCCAGGCCACGCGGATGCCCTTGCCGCCGCCGCCGGCCGAGGCCTTGATCATCACCGGATAGCCGATCTGCTCGGCGATCTTCACCGCCTCGGCGGTGTCGGCGATCTCGCCGATGTGGCCGGGCACGCAGGACACGCCCGCCTTCTGGGCGAACTTCTTGCTCTCGATCTTGTCGCCCATCGCCTGGATGGCGCCGGGATTGGGACCGATGAACACGACGCCCTCGTCGGCGCAGCGCTGGGCGAAGCTGGCGTTCTCCGACAGGAAGCCAAAGCCCGGATGCACGGCTTGCGCCCCCGTCGCCTTGCACGCGGCGATGATCTTGTCGGCCACCAGATAGCTCTGATTGGCCGGCGAGGCGCCGATATGCACCGCCTCGTCGGCCATCTCCACCGCCAGCGACCCCGCGTCCGCGTCCGAATAGACCACCACCGTCGCGATCCCCAGCCGGCGGCACGTCTTGATCACGCGCACCGCGATCTCCCCTCGGTTCGCGATCAGGATCTT
>NZ_SZWJ01000184.1:0-930 GCF_012184455.1 Caulobacter sp. SSI4214
CTGCTCATGTAAGGGAAATTCCGACCTGCTGGTTCACGGACAAATCAAAGACGCCGGCCGCCGAGAAACGCTTGGCGACACGAGGCCATGTCGCCAAGCTTCGATGCGAGAAAAACAGCGCGCCTGGAGCGTGAGGCTGAAAGTAGGAACCGGTTTCAGCCTCACGCTCTAAACATTTGATTTAGAACCTTTTTTGCGCCTGAAATCGATTCCGATTTCGGGCTAAAGGCTCTAGGCTGGCAACACGCCGGAGGCTTTCGCCACGTGAGTGGCGATGTAGTCCATCAGCGGCGGGTTCAGGCAGTCATAGGGCTCCAGGCCCAGCTCCCGGAGACGGGCGCGCACGCCGGCCATCTTGTCGGGGTGAACCCCGCCCTCGATCACGGACGACACAAACGCCGCGAAACCGGGCTCGGCCGCGCCGTCCTCGACGAAGCGTTCCGGGTGGACGAACGTCAGGCCGAAGAAGGGATGGCCTTCCTTCTCTACCGGGCCATGCATGTGAACGCCGCAGACCTTGCAGGCGTGACGCTGGATCACCGCGCTGGGATCGACAACGGCCAGCTTGTCGCCGTTGGCCGTCACGGTGACCGTGCTGGTCGGCGCCACGGCGACGACCGAGAAATCCGCTCCGGCGGGCTTCCAGCACTTGGTGCAGCCGCAAGCATGGTTGTGCGCCACCTGGCTGGCCACGGCGACCGTCACGGGCCTGTCGGCGCAGAGGCAGGTCAGCGTCCCGCCGGCGAAATCCGCCGAGCCGGGCTTTACTCCGTCATCGACCAGTGGGTGGATGAGAACCTTGGTCATTTCAGCGTTCCTCCAGGATGTCTCGCATCCGCTCGTCCGGGGCTTGATCGCCCTCGACACATCGGACCTTTGGAGCGACCCAAGACCGGGCCGCCCCAACGTCCCGTTTTCTAGAATTCGATG
>NZ_SZWJ01000185.1:0-726 GCF_012184455.1 Caulobacter sp. SSI4214
CCGGCCTTGGCGGCGGCGGCTTCGATCAGTTCGGGCTTCAGCTGGTTTTCCAGGAAGCTGTCGGCCAGGCCCTGGTCGATCAGGATGTCGTCGAACGCGGTCCCCTGGCCGTCCTCGATCAGGGCGCAGGCGTCGTGGGCCCGCCAGGCGGCGCGGTCCGGGCCCAGATAGGCGCTCATCGCCTTGTCGCCCCACGGGCAGTTCAGCGGCGAGACGATCGGGGCGAAGGCGCTGACCGACTTGAAGAGCTCCGGGTTGCGCAAGGCCAGGGTCAAGGCGCCGTGCCCGCCCATCGAGTGGCCGAAGATCCCGCGCCGGCCCGCGTCCAGCGGGAAGGCGCCGTCGACGGCCGCCAGCAGGTCCTTCGTCACATAGGAATACATCTTAAAGTGCGGCGACCACGGAGCCTGCGTGGCGTCGACATAGAAGCCCGCGCCCTGTCCCAGGTCATAGGCCGGATCGTCGGCGACGCCCTCCCCGCGCGGGCTGGTGTCGGGCGCGACGATCGCGATCCCGTGCTGGGCGGCGTGTTGGTAGACGCCCGACTTCACCGTGAAATTGTCCTCGGTGCAGGTCAGGCCCGACAGCCAAACGAGATAGGGGAACGGCCCCTGGCCATCCGGCGTCCACACCGTGAACTTCATCGGCGTGCCGGTGCTGGCGCTGTCGTGCTTGCAGTACCGCAGGGTTCCGCCATGGACGCGGTGGGTGGCGAGGGTTTCGACG
>NZ_SZWJ01000186.1:0-713 GCF_012184455.1 Caulobacter sp. SSI4214
TCGGCGGCGACGGGATCGCCGGCTTTTGCGTTGACGGCCTTGACGGTTCCGTCGCGCTCGGCGCGGATGATGTTCTGCATCTTCATGGCCTCGAGGACGCAGACGACCTCGCCCTCGCGGACCAGCTGTCCGGGGGCGACGTCCATGGAGACGACGAGGCCGGGCATGGGCGAGAGCACCAGCTTGGAGGTGTCGGCGGCCTGCTTGGGCGGCAGCTTGTCGTGCAGCTCGGCGGCGCGCTGGGTCAGGACCAGCACCCGGGCCTTGGCGGCGCGGTGGCGGACGGTGAAGCCCTCGGCGGCCGGGGCGACCTGGACGGTGAAAGCCTGCCCGTCGAGACGCGCCTTGAACACCGGCTTGCCGGGCCGCCAGTCGATGTCGCTCAGGGCCAGGGTCCGGTTCTCGTCCAGCAGGGCGATGGCGAGGGCGTCCTCGCCGGCGATCTTCACCCGGCGGCGATGCGGGCCGATGGCCACGGTCCAGGTCTCGCGCGGCGCGCCGATCAGGCCCGAGGCGTAGGACCGGGCGCGCATGGCCTGGACCCGCTGCATGGCCGCGCCGACGGCGGTCAGGATGTCCAGCTGCGCGGGCGTGGGCTCGGTTCCGTGGAAGCCGTCGGGGAACTGGTCCTTGATGTAGCTGGTGGCCAGCTGGCCCGAGCGGAAGCGGTCTTCGTCCATCACCGCGGCCAGGAACGGGATGTTCTGGCCAAG
>NZ_SZWJ01000187.1:0-601 GCF_012184455.1 Caulobacter sp. SSI4214
GAAAACTGGCCAGAGGCGACCTTGTGGACGTCTCACTCCAAGGTGACGCCTTGTCGGTCAAGCCGATCAAGGCCAGCACACCCGATGAGGCGCGCGTGCTCGATCGGGCGATCGACGCTTTGTTGCCACGGGTTCGGATCACCGATCTCCTCGCCGAGATCGATGCCCTGACAGGCTTTTCGTCTGCGTTCCGGGAGCTTCGTTCCGGAAAAGCTCACGACAACACAAGCTGCGTGCTGGCCGCGGTTCTGGCCGATGCGACCAACCTTGGCCTGGAGAGAATGGCCAACGCCAGCCAGGGTGTGACCTACGCCCAGTTGGCTTGGACGCAGAGCTGGTACCTCAGCGAGGAGAACTACCGCGCCGCCCTCGCCAAGATCATGGACGTCCACCACGCGCAGCCGTTCGCGCGTCACTGGGGGGATGGCTTGTCCTCATCGTCCGATGGCCAGTTCTTCAGGTCTGGTCGCCGGCGATCCGGGGCCGGCGACATCAACGCCAAGTACGGGCCTGAACCGGGTTTGCGGATCTATACGCATCTCTCCGACATGCACGGATCCTTTCACACGAAGGTGCTCTCGGCGACGGCGTCGGAAGCGCC
>NZ_SZWJ01000188.1:0-566 GCF_012184455.1 Caulobacter sp. SSI4214
TCCAGCGAGTGGGCCAAGAACATCATCGTCGGCTTCGCCCGGATGGACGGCGAGACGGTCGGTATCGTCGCCAACCAGCCTCAGGTGCTGGCCGGGGTGCTGGACATCGACTCCAGCCGCAAGGCCGCCCGCTTCGTGCGGTTCTGCGACGCCTTCAACATCCCGATCCTGACCTTCGTCGACGTGCCGGGCTTCATGCCGGGGACCAAGCAGGAGTACGGCGGCCTGATCAAGCACGGGGCCAAGCTCTTGTTCGCCTATGCCGAGGCCACCGTGCCGAAGATCACCGTCATCACCCGCAAGGCCTATGGCGGGGCCTATGACGTGATGAGCTCCAAGCACCTGCGCGGCGACCTCAACTACGCCTGGCCCACGGCCGAGATCGCGGTGATGGGGGCCAAGGGAGCGGTCGAGATCATCTTCCGCCAGGAGGCCAAGGACCCCCAGGCGCTCGCCGCCCGCGAGGCCGAGTACAAGGACCGCTTCGCCAACCCCTTCGTCGCCGCCCAGCGCGGCTATATCGACGACGTCATCATGCCCCACGGCACCCGCCGACGCATCGTCCG
>NZ_SZWJ01000189.1:0-553 GCF_012184455.1 Caulobacter sp. SSI4214
GATGAAGGTGGGCGCGCCGATCATCGGCCTGTTCGACGCGGGCGGGGCCCGCATCCAGGAGGGCGTGGATTCGCTGGCCGGCTATGCCGACATCTTCCTGGAGAACGTGATGGCCTCGGGGGTCATCCCGCAGATCAGCGTGATCATGGGCCCCTGCGCCGGGGGCGATGTCTATAGCCCGGCCATGACCGACTTCATCTTCATGGTGAAGGACACGAGCTACATGTTCGTGACCGGCCCGGATGTCGTGAAGACCGTCACCAACGAGGTGGTCACCGCCGAGGAACTGGGCGGGGCGCGCGTGCACGCGGCCAAGTCGGGCGTGGCCGAGGGGGCGTTCGAGAACGATCTGGAGGCCCTGACCCAGGTGCGCCGCCTGATCGACTTCCTACCCGCGTCCAACCGCGAGGCCGCCCCCGAGCGCGACAGCTTCGACGAAGCCTATCGCGAAGAGATGAGCCTCGACACCCTGATCCCGGCCGACCCGACCAAGCCCTACGACATGAAGGAGCTGATCCTGAAGGTCGTCGACGAGGCCGACTTCTTCGAGATT
>NZ_SZWJ01000190.1:0-553 GCF_012184455.1 Caulobacter sp. SSI4214
CATGAAGGTGGGCGCGCCGATCATCGGCCTGTTCGACGCGGGCGGGGCGCGCATCCAGGAGGGCGTGGATTCGCTGGCCGGCTATGCCGACATCTTCCTGGAGAACGTGATGGCCTCGGGGGTTATCCCGCAGATCAGCGTGATCATGGGCCCGTGCGCCGGGGGCGATGTCTATTCGCCGGCCATGACCGACTTCATCTTCATGGTGAAGGACACCAGCTACATGTTCGTGACCGGCCCGGATGTCGTGAAGACCGTCACCAACGAGGTGGTCACCGCCGAGGAGCTGGGCGGGGCGCGCGTGCACGCGGCCAAGTCGGGCGTGGCCGAGGGCGCGTTCGAGAACGACCTGGAGGCCCTGACCCAGGTGCGCCGCCTGATCGACTTCCTGCCCGCATCCAACCGCGAGGCCGCCCCCGAGCGCGACAGCTTCGACGAAGCCTATCGCGAGGAGATGAGCCTCGACACCCTGATCCCGGCCGACCCGACCAAGCCCTACGACATGAAGGAACTGATCCTGAAGGTCGTCGACGAGGCCGACTTCTTCGAGATC
>NZ_SZWJ01000191.1:0-529 GCF_012184455.1 Caulobacter sp. SSI4214
GAAGAAGTCGAAATCGTCGGCATCCGTCCGGTCCAAAAGACCACCTGCACGGGCGTCGAAATGTTCCGCAAGCTGCTGGACCAAGGTCAAGCCGGCGACAACGTGGGCGTGCTGCTGCGCGGCACCAAGCGTGAAGACGTCGAGCGCGGCCAAGTGCTCTGCAAGCCGGGCTCGATCACCCCGCACACCAAGTTCGTGGCCGAAGCCTACATCCTGACCAAGGAAGAAGGCGGCCGTCACACGCCGTTCTTCACCAACTACCGTCCGCAGTTCTACTTCCGCACGACCGATGTCACCGGCATCATCAAGCTGAAGGAAGGCGTGGAAATGATCATGCCGGGCGACAACGCCGAGCTGGACGTCGAGCTGATCACCCCGATCGCCATGGAAGAAAAGCTGCGCTTCGCCATCCGCGAAGGCGGCCGCACCGTCGGCGCCGGCGTGGTCGCGAAGATCGTCGAGTAATCTCGAACGGTCTTAGCTTCGGCTGACAATTCGAAGACCCCGGAGAGCGATCTCCGGGGTCTTT
>NZ_SZWJ01000192.1:0-501 GCF_012184455.1 Caulobacter sp. SSI4214
GGTGACGTTCTGATGCGTTTGCGGTTCGGTGCGATATTGCTGCTGACTGCGGTCGCGGCTTGCGATCGCACCGGACCTACTCCCTCGGCGTCAGGCCAAACCGCTTCTGAGGTAGTGCTCAAGCCTGCTAGCGTGATGCTAACGGATGTCTTCATTGCCTCGGCTCCGCTAGGCTTCAAGCTTTCGAAACCCGACAAGCGGATGGACTTCGATGTCTACGAAGTCCGAAAAGGCCCAACGACGTACGTTAAAATCTATGTCGGCAACTTTCCGACCTTCCCATCCGAAGGTGAAGAACGCACCGCTCCGAGCAAGCCCATTGTTCCCGAAGCAGCACGGATCAAACATCCGAGCGGTGCGGAGACGGACGAGTTTCTATTGCCAACTAAGAAGACCAATGGGCCACGCGCGATTCATGTTTGGGCGTTGGAGGTCCCTGGCGACCAAGACACCGCAAACAGGATCGCGGCCAGCGTGAAAGTCAGAGAGTAGGCCCATGAC